>JAMWBP010000205.1 GCA_023819365.1 Candidatus Omnitrophota bacterium | reverse complement strand
TGAGGGCTATGGAAGTGAAAAAAGGAAGATATCTGCTTAAAAGGAGGAGGTTATGGAAGAATTGAAACTGAAATATACTGGGAAAATAAGAGAAGTTGAGATAGGTTCAGGAGATAAAAAAATTAAAATTGGAGGAGAAACACCTTTAAATTTTCATTCATTTGAAGGCGAAATTCCAAATCCGCCATTAATTTCATTTGAGATCTGGGATAGCATACCTGAAGAATGGCCAGAAACATGTTTGTTGCCATATAAGGATGTTATAGATGACCCGTTAAACTGGGCAAAGAAATGTATGAATGAATATGGAGCGAAATGCCTGACGGTTTTTTTGAGTTCAACAGACCCCAATGGTATGAACAAAAGTGCTGATGAAGTAAGACCTATCGTTGAAAAAATCGTGGAAGAGATAGAAGTTCCTTTAATCTTCTGGGGGACTGGTAATGTTGAAAAAGATGCAGGTGTGTTAAAGATGGTATGCGAGGTGGCGAGTGGAAAGAATGTTGCCGTAGGCCCTGTTGTTGATAGAAATTATAAACAGATTGGTGCAAATGCGATTGCATATAAACAAGTAATTGTTGCCTCAACCCCAATTGATATAAATCTTGCAAAACAGTTGAATATCTTGCTTTTAGAACTTGGGATTCCTGAAAATAGAATAATAATGGACCCAACTGTTGGTGCTCTTGGTTATGGAATTGAATATACATATTCTGTTATGGAAAGAAATAGAATTGCGGGGTTATTGCAGGGAGATGATAAACTTGCCTTTCCAATATTCTGTTATTTATCAAAGGAGGTATGGAAGATTAAAGAGGTAAGTATTCCAGAGGGTATTGATGGGAAACTTGGAAGAGAAAAAGAGAGAGGTATTATGTTTGAGGGAATAACTGCGGCACTACTTTTACTTGCAGGAGCAGACATAGTTGTTATAAGGCATCCGGAAACCGCAAAGTTGATAAACCAACTGATAGATGAAATGAAATGAAAAGAATATTTATTGATGTGGAAAGATGTTTGGGCTGTAAAACATGTGAGATGATATGTGCAATAAAACACTCAAAGTCAAAAAACCTTTTAGCGCTTATTGAAGATGAAGTCCGTCTGTTACCAAGAATAAAGGTAATAAAAACAGAAATTTCTCCACTTCCTTTACAATGCAGGCATTGTCCTGAACCTTACTGTAAACAGGCATGTATATCCGGGGCAATAGAGATAAAGGAAGATACAGTTTTAATAGATAAAGAAAAGTGTATCAATTGTTATTCCTGTATAATGGTATGTCCTTATGGAGTTATAAGAATTGATAGAGAAGAATCTGTCGCAATAAAATGTGATCTTTGCCCTGATGAAGAGATCCCTCCCTGTGTTAGAAGTTGTCCAACAAAGGCATTATTCTATGGAGAGTTAAAGGACTTTAAAAAGAGGATAAAAAAGGAAGAAAGATGTCCTGTGTAATAGTTGGGGGATGTGCTGCCGGTGTAAATGCAGTTGAAGGGATAAGAAAGATCGACCAGAAGAATGAGATTATCCTCATTTCAAAAGAAAAATATCCTCCATATGCCTGTTGTCTCATTACAAATCATCTTATGGGAACGCATTCTGAAGTTTCTCTTTATTTAAAAGAAGAAGATTTCTACAAAAATAATAATGTAGAGTTGGTCCTTGGGAAAGAGGTAAAAAAAGTTTTACCTGAGGAGAAAAAGGTTGTCCTCTCTGATAAAAAGAAGATTCCTTATGAGACCCTCTTAATTGCAATAGGTGCTTCTCCTAAAAAGATTGGGGTTAAAGGTGAAGAGAAGGAAGGAATTTTTAGTTTTAGAACTATTGATGATGTAAAAGAGATACTGAAAAGGGTAAAAAAGTGTAATAATGCTCTGGCTTTTGGTGGAGGGTTGATAGGGCTTAAAGCAGCATATGGGTTGAGAAAAAAGGGGCTGGAGGTAGAGATAATTATCAGGTCTTCCTATATCCTCTCTCAGGTTATGAATAAAGAAGGGACGATGGTCCTTTTAAGGTGATTAGAGGAAAATGGGATTAAATTCAGGACAGGGAGAGAACCTGTGGAGATATTGGGGGACAAGGAGATGGAGGGAGTGGCCTTAGATAATGGAGAAAGGATAGAAGGTCAGATAGGAATTGTAGCAAAAGGTGTCTTGCCAAATATCTCCCTTGTTCAGGATAGTGGAATAGATATTCATCGTGGAATCTTAGTGGATAACTACCTGATGACCAATAAATCAAACATCTTTGCTGCTGGAGATGTAGCAGAGACAAAAGATTTGCTTACTGGACAATATACCCTTAATGCTTTATGGCTTGATGCTCAAGAACAGGGAAAGATAGCAGGGATGAATATGGCAGGTGGTAAAAAGTGGTATCCAGGTTCTATATCAGCAAATGCCTCAGAATTCTTTGGGCTTCCCTTTATTTCATTTGGTGCTGTGAAAGAAACTCAAAATACTGAGATAATAGAGGTCTGTGAGAGAGATTATATTTATAAAAGATTTGTATTGAGAGACAATATTTTAATAGGAGCAGTTTTTATTGGAGATGTAAAAGGTGCAGGAACATATATGGCACTTGTGAGAAGTAAGTCAGATATAAGTCACTGTAAGGATATACTGGGAAGAGAATGGTCTGATTATGGAAAAGTGAGAAAACTATTAGAAAAAGAGAATGGCTTTATAGAAAGTATATCTGCGGAAGGTAACCGACTTTTTT
>JAMWBP010000204.1 GCA_023819365.1 Candidatus Omnitrophota bacterium | reverse complement strand
GTTTATCGGAACAACTGTAGCACCTGTTTTTACAATACCAAAATATGCAGCAATAAAATATGGAGAGTTAATACAATAAAGGCCTACCCTGTCTCCTTTTTTTATCCCTTTATCTACAAGAAAATTTGCTATTTGATTGGAGAGGCATTCTAATTGCTCATAGGTAGTAATCTGGCTGTGGAATATTACTGCTGGGTGTTCTTTATATCTAACTGCTGATGCCTGTAGCATCCTTCCCAGTGAATTAAACTGCTCAAAAAGTGGACGCATATTTATATTTTATCACTTTTTATATTTTTAGTATAAATTCATCTATTTCTTTAAACATCTTCTTCCATAAATCAGCACTATATTTATAATGGTTTGCAGGACCAAATGGTGGAGTTTCAATACAGGCAGGATGAGAAAACTTTATTTCAGCCATTTTTTTAAATATCGCTTTCCAGTCAATCAATCCATAACCAGGTGCAAGATGAAGGTCTCTATCACCAGAGTTATCCTGGATATGAAAGGCAATAAGATACTTCTTCATTGCATCAAAGAAAACAAGAGGACCGTCAGATGGAAATGAAACATTAGCATGCCCTGTATCAAGGCAGAAACCCAGATGTGGATGTGAAAATTTTTCTGCAAAAATCGTGAAATGTTCTGGGTTTGAACCAAACCTATCACCATCTATACCGGGAAGCATATTTTCTAAGGCAATGGACAGGTTTAATCTTTCAGCAGCAGGTATCAATCTTTCTAAACTTTTTCCCATCTGAACAAGATATCTATCAAACCCCTCAAGTTCCATACAGTAAGGGTTTGTTGATGGATGAAGAATGACAACCTTGCTTCCTGATAGAGATGCCTGTTCCATAATTTTAGTTAACCTATCTACTGCCTCATTCCTTTTTGTTTCATAAAGAGATGCAATATCATCATCTGGTGAAAAAGGAAGATGAAAACTGTAAAGTTCAATCCCTGACAATTTATATTTCTTACCCATCGCTTCAATCTCTTTCTCTGTTTTCCCATTGGTAAAGCCAGAGTTTATCTCAATTGCAGTGATACCAGCATACTTGCAAATTTCTATAATTTCTTCTGTAGATTGATAACCTAAAAGATTATATCCACAGGCAGACCATTTCCATGTTATCTCCATTACATCCCCCTTGCATTTATTTCAAAGTATTATATACCAATTTTCAAGACAGTCAATTTTTGCACTATATATGTTATACTTTATGATATGGGGAAAGGAGTCCTTTATCACATATATGTGATTATAAAATTTTCCCTATTTTATCTGCTTGGAATTTTTCTTGAAAGGAGTTTGTCTTCCCTGTATATCTATTTAATCTCTGTGCTTACTTTTCTTACCGGCTTTATATTGAGATGGTTTAATATCTATCCTGGCAGATTTGAGCCACTATGGATTGACTTTTATACCTTTGTTATCTCATTTTCTTTGTTAGTGTTTTTCTCATACAGTATTATAGTCCCATTGAAATACGGTCTTTTGCTAATTTTCTCTCTACATATAATCTATAACCTTTACAGGATTTTTAGTATTATCTTTGGAGGATAATGTGAAGGTATACGTGGGTACAAGTGGATGGCTTTATGACTGGAATGAAGGTGGTAACTTTGAATGGTTTGTAGAGCAATCCTGTCTGAATTCGGTGGAATTAAATGCCTCATTTTACAGGTTCCCATTCACCAACCAGATAAGGTCCTGGTCAACAAAAGCAAAAGATATCAGATTTTCTATTAAGGTCCATAGAAAGATTACACATATCTTAAAATTGAATGAGCAGGCAATGTCTGTATGGAATGATTTTCAATCGCTTTTTTCACCACTGGAAAAGAACATTGACTTTTACCTTTTTCAGATGCCTCCTTCCTTCTCTCCAGAACATTTGGATAAAGTTCAGGATTTTTTTAGTAGAATAGGTCATAGCCCCAGGTTTGCAATAGAGTTCAGACATTCTGATTGGTTTGAGGAGAAACTGGTGAGAGAGATTGAAAAGATAGGTATTGTATTTGTAAGTGTAGATAGTCCGCAGAGAGAGGCATTTATTGTCAAGACAAATGGCGTAGTATATATTAGATTTCACGGTAGAGGTTCCTGGTACAGTTATGATTACTCAGTAAAAGAACTTGAAGATACATCTAAAAAGATATATTTGCTTAAGCCAGAATATGTATACGCATACTTCAATAATAACCACAACATGCTTTCCAATGCCAGAAAGTTTTTGAAATTGCTGGTAAAAGTAGGGAATAAATATTGACAGATTTCTTTCAAAGAGATGTATAAGTTGGGGACATCGTAAACACTTTTCCAATTCAATTTCCCTCTCACCTTTTCTTCTCTTCCCTTTATCCCCCTCTCCTTTGTCCTCTCCCCTCTGGGGAGAGGGTATGGGTGAGGAGATTCCCTCTTTTTCCCTCCCTCGCCCCTCTGGGGAGAGGGCGGTGAGGGGAAATAAGTATATCTTGGCATGACTATTACTTTTGTTTTATAATATACCAACTTGCCGGGATGGCGGAATGGCAGACGCAACGGACTTAAAATCCGTTGGGAAGTAATTCCCGTGAGGGTTCGAATCCCTCTCCCGGCAATTGTCTATTAACGCTTTCCAAATCTATTAGAAATTTCTAATCTCTTCATCTTTAAAGTGTGCCAGATGTGTGCCAAAAGTTTTCAAAATGGTAAAAAAAGAAAGAGAGGAAAAACATCC
>JAMWBP010000203.1 GCA_023819365.1 Candidatus Omnitrophota bacterium | reverse complement strand
GGGTCGGCAGCGGATTCACCGTGATGGTGAACGTGGTTATATGCATGGGGATAGGGGATTTTTTAGATTTTTTGCTTATTACAAAAGCAGAAATTCCTTCTGATATTTATGGAAAATCACTTTTGCCTTTAATAGAAGGGAAGACCAAAAAAATAAGGGATTTTGTTGTTTCTGCTCCACCAATTATCCATGGCTCACCGGGAGGAGAAAAGGTAACAATTACAGATAAAAGTGGCTGGTGTCTTATTTATGAAAGTAAAAAAGGTGAAAAGTATAATATAAGAGCGGTTGATTCAATAGAGAGGGAAACGGTGAGAGAAAAGGTAATGGGTAATAAACTATATTTTTTACCTAAAGACCAGAAACAACAGAGAAATCTCATTCAAAAATATAAAGAAGTTGGTGAAGGATTAAGAGAGAAATTTATAGATTTTCTTCGGGAGGTTAAAACAGATGAAAAGATAATAAATTTATGGAGATAAGAAGGAATATGAAATGGAAATAGAAAAGTGTGTAGTTCTTGGCTGGGATGCACCTATAGCAAACCGTGTAAAAAAAGTATGGGGAAGAAGGGTTGATGCCGAATACAAAAAGAATGATAGAAGAAGGTGGATGGGGAGAAGACTGCCTTGTTCCTCACCCGACAATAACCCCTCCCAACTGGACAACAATAGTCACAGGTATCTGGATAGGAACCCATCAGATTGTATGTTTTAATCTACTTGAGGAAGGAGAACTTGAAAAGATATATCCCGCATTTCATAAAGATGATTTCAAAGCAGAGTATATATGGGACGCAGCAGAAAAGATAGGTAAAAAGACAATTCTTTTGAACTATCCGAGTACCTAGCCCAATGCAGTAAGAAACGGAATTCAAATTGGTGGTGGAGGAAATAAATGAATATAGATTGAAAGGGGTAAGAGAATGGGGGATGAAGTGTAATATAAGTGCTGATATATGTTTTACAACACAAGATTTACCGGGAGTATATAAAATAAAGATAGAAAAAGCGATGGATGGAAGAATCTACCCAAAGGTAAAGAGTTTAGAGAATGTGAATTAAAGATTAATTTCAGGTGGAGTGATTATATATCCCGTGAAAAGCCATGGTATGCACTTTTAATAGATACAGGGGATGGATTTAAAAAAGTGGGAATTTGCAGGGAAAAAGATGGAGCAAAACCGGGCCAAATATTAAAAAGGGGAAGGTTGTAGAAAGAACGATATGGTTGACAGATTTAGTTCCTACAATCTGTTATTTGATGGATTTACCAGTACCGAAAGATTGCGAGGGGGCTATATTATACCAGATTTTCCAGGATATTGACTTTAAGAAGAAAGAAATAGAGAAACTTAAAGCGAATTATAAAAGATTGAAGAAGGCAATAGATGCTGAAAAATTCCTGACACACAGATACTAGTCTTTTGAAATATAGTAAGTCAAAACCAGATACTGGATACCTCAAATTCCACTGGTAATCTCTAATATAATCGGGTATAATATTTTCTGTTCAATTCCTTATCAATTCTGTTTTTTAAAAATTAGACGTGTGAAAAATGGAAGCAGGAGATGAAAAAGAGATTTAACTTAGCAAAAAAGATTGTTAAAGAGGTAAGAGCATTTTTGAATAAACAGTTCGGTGGCGGACAAATCTCCAGTGTGTCTGCTTATGATGTAAAGTTAAAGCAGGATATTGAAAGTGAAAATATTATTATTAATGAGATAATGAAAAATTTCCCTGATGATGGGTATATCTCAGAGGAGAAGGGAGAAAAACAGGGCAAATCAGGGTATCTATGGATTATTGACCCGCTTGATGGTACAGTGAATTATTACAGGGGTATACCCCATTGCAGTATATCCATTTCTTGCATTAAGGATACAGATGGATTTGGTGTAGTGTATGATTTTTTTAGGGATGAGATGTTTACAGCAGAAAGAGGGCAGGGTGCTTTTTTGAATGGAGACAGGATAGAGGTAAGCAAGACAAATGATTTAAAAGATGTAATACTTGGATTTGGACTTATGAAAGGTAAAGAAGAGATACAGGATGGATTACATATACTTTCCGGGATTGCTGATAAGGTGAAGAAGATAAGGATGATGGGCTCTGCTGCATTAGATATATGCTATGTTGCAGCAGGAAGAATAGATGTTTTTCTTGAGGTAGGGCTTAACATATGGGATATAGCAGCAGGTAAAATTATCCTTGAAGAGGCAGGTGGTGTTTATAAAGAGTGCATTAAAGATAATAAGAAATTATTTTTTGCGTCAAACCGACTTATAAAGTTGGAGTGGATATGGCAAAACCATTGAAAGCGATAAAAGAAACAGTTGAGGCACTTGTAAAGCCAGTGACAGGTTTTGTAGATGGTTTTAATTTCTTGATGAAAAAGATTGAAGAAGGGCTTGGTGAGAAAAAAGAAGGAACAGAGATTGATAACTTTGTAAATATCCTCCTTAGAGAGATGAAGGATGTGGAGCAGGGTGTTCTTGCATTTTTTACAGAGATGATGTTTATGCAACACCTTTCAGAGAGAATGGCACAGGTTGAAAATGAGGTGACACTTGTTCAGATACTTGGAGACAGAATAAAGGACTTTTTATCCCCTGACTTTATTGAAATCTTCCTCTGTGGCACTGATAAAGAGTCATTCCATCTTGCCTATCACTATCCATCCGAAAGTGAGTTTAATCCTGCACTTGTTAAAGATGCAGGGTTTGAGTGTTTTGTAAAAGGTGAAAGCATAATCCAGACGAGAACAA
>JAMWBP010000202.1 GCA_023819365.1 Candidatus Omnitrophota bacterium | reverse complement strand
GAAAATCTTCAAATTACAGAAGAGATGAGGAGAAAAGAAGAGGAGCAGGACTACAGGTATTTCCCGGAGCCGGACCTTCCTCCTCTTATCTTTGACAATAAGATGATTGAGGAAATAGGTGTGAATGTTGGAGAACTTCCATTCCAGAGGAAAGAGAGGTTTATAAAAGAATACATGCTGTCGGATTATGATGCAGAAGTGCTAACATCTAAAAAGGATATTGCGGATTATTTTGAGAGTTGTGTTAAAAAAAGTGAAAAGCCAAAGATAGTTGCAAACTGGATAATGGGAGACCTCATTGCTTTGTTAAAGTCAACAAAGAAAGATATCGGGAGTTGTCCAGTTTCTCCTGAACATCTGGTTGAGATTGTCTCAATGGTAGAGAATGGCAAAATTACAGGGGTAGTTGCAAAAAAGGTGCTTCAGGAGTGTTTTAACACAGGTATGTCCCCTGAGAAAATTGTCTCTGGAAAAAATCTATTACAGATAGAAGATGATGGAACAATAAGTAATATCGTAGAAGAGATAATAGCAGAAAATTCTGATGCAGTGAAGGACTATAAGAGTGGTAAAGAACAGGCGATTTCCTTTTTGATTGGGCAGGTAATGAGGAAGACAAAAGGTAAAGCAAATCCTGTTGTGGTTAGGAATAAACTTCAAGAGTATTTAAATAAAAATAGTTAAAAGGTATAATTATAAAGTGAAAAAGTTGAAAGAGAGGGAATAGTAAAATGAAAAGTAAAATAGTGTGGGGCGTTATAGGGCTGGTTTCTCTTGCGATAATTGTGGGAAGTGATGTTAGGGCATCCCATACAAGAAAACAGGAAGAGGAGATATATAAAAACATTGAACTCTTCCTTGATGCAATGAAGATTGTTGAAAAGCAATATATAGAGCCAGTAGAGAACAAAAAATTAGTATATGGAGCACTGAAAGGTATGCTTGGCTCTCTTGACCCTTACAGTGCCTTCCTTGAACCAGAACTTACACAGGAACTCCAGATAGAGACAAAGGGCGAGTTTTCTGGGATTGGGATGGAGATAACATCAAAAGATGGAATAATAACGGTTGTAAGTCCTATAGAGGATACACCTGCATGGAAGGCAGGTATAAGGGCAGGGGACAGGATAATAGAGATTGATGGTGAGCCGACAAAAGGGCTTACTACACTTGAGGCAGCCAGAAAATTAAGAGGGAAGAAGGGAACAGAGGTTACGATAAGTATATTAAGGGAAGGCGCCACTGAATTGAAGAAATTTACACTTATAAGGGATGTTATAAAGGTTAAGTCAATAAAAGGAGAACTGCTTGAAAATAATCTCGGTTATGTCAGGATAAGGGATTTCCAGGAGAAGACATCATCTGAACTTGAAAGGGTGCTTGAGGACTTCAATAAAAAGAATATAAAAGGACTTATCCTTGACCTCCGCAATAACCCAGGAGGACTTTTAAGTTCAGCAATTGAGGTCAGCGAACTCTTTGTGTCAAAAGGTAAATTGATTGTTTACATTCAGGGGAGAGAAGAGAAAAATAGAACTACATTTAATAGCAGGAAAAGTCCTCTATGGGTAAATCCTGTTGTTTTGCTTGTAAATGAAGGTAGTGCAAGTGCATCTGAAATTGTGCTCGGAGCATTAAAGGATAATATCCCTTCTACAGTTGTGGTTGGTATGAAGACATTTGGGAAGGGTTCTGTCCAGAATCTTATACCACTTTCAGATGGTTCTTCTCTGAAATTAACTACAGCGCATTACTATACACCATCTGGTATCTGCATTGAAGGAAAAGGTATAGAGCCAGATATATCTATACAATTACCTGAAGATACTACGATAATACCCATAGGGAAGGATGATATACAGTTTCAAAAAGCACTTGAAGTATTAAAAAAGACCGTGGGCAATGGTTAAAAAAAGGTTATCTGATAGTTCTCCTTTCTTTCCTCTCGCGTTGTTTATTATTCTTTGTATTCTTATAACAGTTGTTGGTATCATCAGAGAGGTAAAGAAAGAAAAAGTCCCAGTATCCGTGCCTCCTGCTGTTAAAAAAGAAAAACCATCAGTAATAGAAAAAGCAATTCCACCATCCAGAAAAGAAAAAGTCCAGATAGGGATTATCATAGATGACCTTGGCTGGAATAAGGAAATTGCAAAGGAAATTGAAAAGATTAACAGACCAATTGCTGTTTCAATACTTCCTTATGCTCCTTACAGCATAGAGGTTTTTAATGAGTTTAAAAGGAATGACGCGATAGAGATATTACTACATCTACCTCTGGAGCCACGTCCACCTGTACAGTCACTTGATAAAGGGGTTATAAAAACAGAGATGAGCAACGAGGAGATTAACCGACAGTTTTATGAAGCACTTAAAAATTTTTATCCAGGGGTGAAAGGTGTAAACAATCATCAAGGTTCTTTATTCACTTCTGATGAAGAAAAGATGCGTATTCTATTAGGTGCTATTCAGTCAAAAAATCTCTTCTTTGTGGATAGTATGACGGCAAGACAGAGTAAGGGCTATATTCTTGCAAAGGAGATGGGTATAAAAACAGCAAAAAGGGATATATTTCTGGATAATAAGTCAGACCCTGAATATATAGAAGGGCAGATAAGGGAACTTGTAGGTACCGCTAAAAAAGAAGGAAAAGCAATCGGTATAGGACATGCAAGAAGGACTACAATAGAGGTTTTAAAGAATATACTGCCTGCCGCCCGTGGGTGGCGTGGGATTTTGAAAGGCAAAACACGAGCATCCCCCGTGCCCATAGCGGC
>JAMWBP010000201.1 GCA_023819365.1 Candidatus Omnitrophota bacterium | reverse complement strand
ACCTGCTTTTTTCAGGAGCTCTTCTATCTGTTTTTTGCTCATAGGATGGACTGAGAGAGTATTTACTATGTCTCCCTCAATCTCACCTGTGAATCCAAATCTGCCACTGCTGTTTTCTGTTATCAGTTCTGTCTTAATCCCGTAGGTGGTAAATATTTCATAGGCATAAAGTAGTTTTTCCTCTTTTGGAGGTAATACCCATATCTCTGCTGGCGGCCTTGTGGGAATTCCTATATAAGCAGTAGCTGGCTTGATATCTGATATGAAAAGCGCAGTTTCTTTTATTAAATCCATAGAATCATTCATCCCGTTTACAAGCAATGTCTCTGTAAGAATGACTCCATTAAAGACAGAAGAAAACTTTTTAATACTTTCAAGTATTTTATCAATGGAAATGCCTCTTACAGGTCTGTTAATTTTTCCCCATATTTTTCTATCCACTGTATCTATCTTCAATGAAACGAGGTCTGCCTTTTTTAAGTCATTTCTTACATCTTCTCGCCACAGTAATGATGAGTTTGTAATGACCGCTATCCTGATATTAAATTGTCTGAGTGCCTCTATTTCTTTTCCCAGGTTAATATCTAATGTTGGTTCTCCATCAGGAACAAATGATATAAAGTCAACCTTTTCTCCATTATCTTTCAGTTTTTTGAGTATGTCAGAGACCTCATCTACTATCTTCTTTATAGAATAAAACTCTCTTCTCTGTGTAGAAAAGTTCAAAGTAAGCCCTATCTGACAATAAACACAGGAATAACTGCATATTTTAGGTGCAGGGATATTGTTTATCCCTAAACTCTGTCCTAACCGTCTTGAAGGGACCGGTCCGAATACGACCTTTCTTTCCATCTCTTTATTTTAAACTATCTTTTGCCATTGATAAAAATAGAAGGCAGAATTTTATCTGCTTTCTATCTGTGATATAATAATTACCTATACAAAAGTTCCCTCACAACCCTCTCCCTTCCGGGGAGAGGAAAAAGGTGAGGGGATAAATGGGGAGATATCGGTGTGCCCCGCCACTAAAGATTTGGCGGGCAGGTTTATCACAAGATTTGTGGCATACATAACATTGCTACACAATGAGGAGGTTTTTTATGAATATTGTGGTATGTATCAAGCAGGTTCCTGATACCTTTGAAGTGAAGATAGACCCTGAAACGAAAAGAATTGTGAGGGAAGGGGTGGAAAGTATTATCAACCCTTATGATAACTATGCGATAGAAGAAGCGGTGAGGTTAAAAGAACGTTTTGGGGGTGTTGTTACAGCGATTTCTATGGGTCCACCACAGGCAGAAAAGGCATTGAGGGATGCCATAGCAATGGGAGTTGATGGTGCAGTTTTGTTGTGTGATATGAAATTTGCCGGAAGTGATACACTTGCCACATCCTATGTATTGAGTTGCGGCATAAAGAAGATAGGAAATTTTGATATCATTGTATGTGGAAGAGAGACCCTTGACGGAAGTACCGGTCAGGTAGGTCCTGAAATAGCATACCATCTTAATATCCCTTATGTCACATATGTAAGTAAGATCCATAACATATCTAATGGTATTATAGAATGTACCCGACTTCTGGAAGACCACTATGAAGAATTGAAGGTGCGCCTTCCTGTTTTGATAACTGTTGTAAAGGAGATAAACCAGCCCCGTATTCCTTCCCTGAAAGGGATGATGAAGGCAAAGAAGGCACAGATTAATATATGGAAGAGTGATGATATTGAAGGAGACACATCCTATTACGGACAGGATGGCTCTCCAACAAGGGTTGTTGATGTATGGACAGAACATATGAAGAAAGAGGGAAAAAAGGTTGCAGGAGAAACAGAACATCTTGTTGAGGTTCTCGTTGATGAACTTAAAAAGGTGGGGGTTGTCTAATGGCTATCAGAATAATTTATGAGAAGTGTACATTATGTAGACAATGTATAGATGTTTGTCCTTTTGGGGCGATAGAGATAAAGGAGGAGAAACTTTTTATAAATGAAAACTGTAATCTGTGCGGACTATGTGTAAAGACCTGCCCTGAGGGCGCACTAATAAAGGAAGAGAAAGCCGTATCTACTGTAGACATAACCCAGTATAAAGGTATCTGGTTTTTCGCTGAAAGCAGAGATGGTAAACTCTGCCCTGTTGCACTTGAAATGCTTAATGCGGCACTTAAACTGAAAAAAGACATTGGTGAACATGTGGCAGGTGTGCTGATTGGGAAAAATGTTAAATGCCTTGCTGATGTTCTTAAAACTCGTGGTGCGGATAGAGCATATGTAATAGATGACCCTTCTCTTGAACACTTTAAAGAAGAGCCATATGCTATTGCAATGGCTCAGTTGATAACAAAGCATAAACCTAATATTGTTATTGCGGCAGCTACAATGATAGGAAGGGCATTTATTCCTTCTGTTGCTGCGAGGGTAAGAACAGGGCTTACTGCTGACTGTACGGATGTGAGTATTGACCCTGAAACAAAACTGCTTGTACAGACCAGACCTACATTTGGCGGAAATCTTATGGCAAGGATTATATGCAAAAACCATAGACCGCAGATGGCAACGATAAGACCAAAAATATTTGATGAAGCACCTGAAATAGAGGATAGTCCACTGGAAATTATTTTAGAGGAGTTTAATAAAAATGACTTACAGGACAGGGTAAGTTTAGTGAAAAAAGAAAAGTTAGAAAATATCGTTGACCTTCAGGAAGCAAAGGTGATTGTTTCTGGAGGCAGGGGTGTAAAAGACCCCAAAAACTTTGCAATGATTAAAGAACTTGCTGACC
>JAMWBP010000200.1 GCA_023819365.1 Candidatus Omnitrophota bacterium | reverse complement strand
CCAACAATGGGAGGTCTCCTCATCCTCGGCAGTATCCTTATCTCAACACTTTTATGGGCAGATATGAAAAATATATATGTTATCCTTTTAATCATCCTTTCAATCTGGTTAGCATCCTTTGGCTTCTGGGATGATTATATAAAACTCAGGCAACAAAGCCATAAGGGACTGAGACCATTGGTAAAGATATTGGGACAGATTGGTATAGGATTTATCGCTGGGATTGTTTTATACTACCATCCATCTCTGAATTTTAATACCTCTGTATATATGCCTTTTTTAAAAAACCTTGTTTTCCAATTTGGGGCATACTATATATTGTTTGCCACTCTTATAATTGTTGCCACATCCAATGCTGTTAATCTTACCGATGGAATGGATGGCCTTGCAATTGCCTCCGTTCTTATGGTAGCCCTTACATATGGCGCTATCTCATATGTGGTCAGTAATGTAAAATTTGCCACTTACCTGAATATCCCTTATATAAGAGGGGCTGAAGAGGTAACCGTGTTTTCAGGAGCACTTATAGGTGCCTCATTAGGGTTTCTTTGGTATAACTGCTATCCTGCAGAGATATTTATGGGTGATACTGGTTCTCTTATGCTCGGCGGTATTATTGGCCTTCTGGCAATCATTGTAAAACAGGAAATTTCTCTTATCATTATGGGAGGTATTTTCTTTATAGAGGCATTTTCTGTTATTATCCAGGTAATATCTTTCAAGACAAGAAGAAGAAGGGTTTTTCTTATGACCCCCATACATCACCACTTTGAACTTAAAGGTATCCCTGAACCTAAGGTTACTGTAAGATTCTGGATACTTGGTATTATATTTACACTTTTTACTCTTGTAACACTAAAGATAAGATAATTTTATATTCACAATGGATTTTAAGAACAAAAAGGTTGTAGTGGTAGGGCTGGGCAGTACCGGTTTTAACAGTGCTTTATTTCTTGTTAAAAAAGGGGCGGATGTATTTCTAACAGAAATAAATTCAACAGAGCAGATATATAAAGAAGCATCTTTGCTTAATGGAAAGGGTATTAGAACAGAAATTGGTAAGCACACTGAAGAATTTATTACGGGTATGGATATACTTGTAGTAAGTCCTGGTGTACCTGATAACGCATTACCTGTGAGATATGCAGAAAGCAGAAATATCCCTGTTATTAGTGAGATAGAACTTGCCTTTATGTTTTCTCCTACAAAAAAAATAATAGGTATTACAGGAACTAATGGGAAGACAACAACAACTGCACTTACAGGTGCTATTTTGAAAAAAGCAGGTATTCCAGTTGTTGTATGTGGAAATATAGGCAACCCCTTCATAGGCGAAATTGAAAATATTACAGAAGATACATATGTAGTACTTGAGGTCAGCAGTTTCCAACTGGAAAGGATAAAAAGTTTTAAACCCTTTATTGGATGTCTTTTAAATATAGCAGAGGACCACTTTGATAGACATTTGAATATGGAAAATTACATAAAGGCGAAAAAGAAAATATTTTTTAACCAAAATGAAAATGATTTTGCCATATTAAACTACGAAGATAGGTATTGTAGAGATATAACTGAAGAAATTAGAGCAAATGTATTTTTCTTTGGTCATAAAAGTATAGAAGAAAAAGGTGTATATAAAAAAGGTAATGTGATTATTTCAAAACTCAATGGTACTCAAGAAATTTTAAATATAGGAGAGACAAAACTATGGGGAAAGGGAAATATAGAAAACATGATGGCTTCTATACTAATAGGACTACTGTGTAATGTCTCTCCTGAGGATGTAAGAGAAGCCATTTATAACTTTACTCCTCTACCCCATCGTCTTGAGAGGATTGCTGATATAAATGGGGTGTTATTCATAAATGACTCCAAATCAACAAACCCACACTCTGTAATAAATGCACTTGAAAGCATAGAAGATGATAAAGAGGCAATACTTATAATGGGTGGTAGAAACAAGAATATGACATTTTCCTCTGTGGTACCGCATTTCAAGAAAAAGGTTGTCCTTATAATCCTCATAGGAGAAGCAAAAGAAAAATTAGCAAGAGAGTTTAAGAATACTGGAGTGCCTTTGATACTTGTTAACACCATTAAAGATGCAGTCAATGAGGCATTCAAAAATGCTAAAAGCGGAAATATTATAATGTTCTCCCCAGGTTGTACATCCTTTGATATGTTTAATAATTATAAGGAGCGTGGCGATGCTTTTAAAAAAGAGGTTCTCTCTCTACTTTAAGATACTAATTTCAGGTACAATGTTGATTTTAATAGGTAGTGTTTTTGTATTAAGTTCAAGTTCTATTTATGGAATATCACGCACAGGGAACCCTGCATACTACTTTGAGAAACATATGATATGGCTGATAATGGGTATTATAGGGGTATGGTTGATTAACAAAAAGGGTATAAAATTCATTGAGAGACACAGTTTCCATATTTTCCTTTTTTCATTATTTTTACTTCCATTGCCACGGTTTTTTGGAGAATTGAGATGGATAAGATTGGGACCTTTAAGTTTTCAGCCAGCAGAACTGGTAAAGTTTACATTTATAATATACCTTGCTGATTATTTTAAAAGAAAACAGGCAAATATAGAAACCTTCAAAATTTTGATTGTCCCATTAATTTTTTTACTCCTCATCACAGGTATCTTACAGACGCAGAAGGATATAGGAACCTTTGTTATTGTCTTCTTCACCTTTATCCTTATGACGTTTCTTGCAGGAGTAAAAATTAAACACATAATACTTATTATGCTTTCTGGAATTATACTTATCTGTG
>JAMWBP010000199.1 GCA_023819365.1 Candidatus Omnitrophota bacterium | reverse complement strand
GCCAACACCCTGATCGATCTCGGCGGTGAGCTTTATTTGATCACCCACTTCGAGTACGACTGGTTGCTCGCCGACGGCAGTGTGGCCGACAAGGACTCTTATCTCTCCATATTTTATCATCTCTCCAAGTAAAAACATACTACTTAAAAATGTAAGGACAGGAGAAATCTCTACAAAAATTGATGGTAATCTATACAGCGGTTTCAAAATGCTAAATCTTCCACCATGTCGCATAATGGAATAAGTATTATCAATAATTTCTATGAAAAAAAATAACAGAAGAAAAGATATGCTCACCATTAAAAACAATTTTAAAAAAGTAGATATAGTATATCTTGTTTTTATATTCATTTTAAAAAGGCCCACACTACGAACAAAATGACTACAGGTAACCATACAAACGACGATATCTCAGTTTTATAAGAAAGGACTTCTCCAAAGACAACCAATTGTAAAAAAAGCAGTGCTATACCTCCTCCAATGCCTATGTGAAGCAGTCTACTTTCCTGCCTTAATCTTATACCGAGAGATGTACCTATAAGAACAAAGACAATAGGAATAACCGAAAGTACAATTCTTTTTTGTATCTCTATTTTTTCTCGTATACCGCTGCTGGAGAGTAGCTCGGTAAGGTGCATTTCTGAAACTTTTGGTTTTACAGTCCCCTTCATACCAAAGTTATGCGGTAGAGGTATTACAAACCTGTAGTTAGCAAAGTCCAGTTTTGATATTGTCTGGACAGAATCATAAATTATAAGAAAACCATTATGCAGGTTAAATATCATCTGATTAGTGACAGGAGCATAGTTTACTCTACCTCCTTCAGCTTTTAAAAAGTGGATTTTTCCCCTCTCTTTATAAGTAATAGATATATTCTTCACTTTATAGGATGGTTTTATTTCTTCTATATAAATTGTGATACCTGGTATATCTGTGGTTGTGTATCTTTCTTGTAAGAGAGAGAGGGGATTCTTAAACTGAAGGCGGTATATCATTTCCCTCCTTTTATAACTCATTTCAGGGAGAAGGAAAAAGTTAAAGAGAAGGAGAAACGAAGACCCTATAAAGGTAAAAATAAGAAGTATGCTTATCAATCTGTATGGGTTTATCCCTGATGAAGAAAATATTAATGTCTCTCTGTCTATAGCAAGATGGGAAAAAAGAGAAGATGATGCATAAAGAAAAGAAAGTGGAATGATGTATAAAAAAGAAGAAAACAGGGTAAGAAGAAAGATACAGAAGACAATCACAGGGTAAAAGGTGCCTTTTACAAGCACTTCAATTATTTGAAATAAAGCATCAAGTGAAAAGATAAAGACCGTAATGCCTACTGCAAAAAGAAAATTTATAAAAAACTCCTTACTTATATAACGGACCTTAATTTTTATTTCCATTATCATTATTGTAAAATATTAATTTAGTTATGTCTATCAACAAAATTCTGAATCTTTTCTGGGCTATAAGATGTATGGGGTGTAAAAATACCTCTTCTCTTAACAGATATGGTTTTTGTAAAGAATGCGAACAAAAAATGATATATCTGGAAAATCATAGTGGGATAGAAACATTTCATATTCTTATGTATGATGGTCCTGTAAAAGAAGCCATACATCGGTTGAAATATAACAGGAAAAAATATTATGGGAAAAGGTTTGCTTTACTTATTCACGACTTTATCATTAACAATGATATAGATGATTTTGATGTTATAATTCCTGTACCACTTCACTGGAAGAAAGAATTTCTCAGAGGATTTAATCAGTGTGCCATCATCGCTTTTTATCTTTCAAAATTATTGAAAAAGCGATATCTTTCAGGTGTGCTGGTCAAATGTAAAAATACTCCTTCCCAGACAGAGATGGATAAAACAGGGAGGGAAAAGAATGTAAAAGGAAGTTTTAGTGTAAAGAAAAGGTATCTCATAAAGAGTAAGAAGGTTCTTTTGATAGATGATGTTTATACCTCAGGGGCAACAGCAAAGGAAGCTAAAAAAGCATTATTGGAAAATGGTGCAGGAAAAGTTGTAGTTTTGACTATAGCGAAGGCATAAAAACAGGGTAAAATGTAAAAGTGAGAATAAAATAAAGTTTTGACTATTTTAAAAAATAGGTTATAATAATTCAATTTTAACAAGGAGGATGGAATGGTAAAGGTAGGAGTTAATGGCTTTGGGAGGATAGGAAGATTGGTGTTGAGGGCTGCAATAGAGAAGAATTTTCCGGAGATAGAGTTTGTAGCATTTAATGATATAACTGATGCAAAGACCCTTGCACATCTTTTTAAGTATGATTCTAACTATGGGATATATCCTGGGAAGGTTGAAGCAAAAGACGGAGCAATTGTAGTTGATGGAAAAGAGTACAAGGTATTTGCAGAAAAAGACCCTAAAAATCTGCCATGGAAAGAACTCGGTGTGGATATTGTTGTGGAATCAACAGGACTTTTTACTGAGGCAGCAAAGGCATCAGCCCATATTGAAGCAGGAGCAAAAAAGGTAATTATTTCTGCACCTGCAAAGGGTGAAGATGCAACTATAGTAATAGGGGTTAATGAAAACACTTACGACCCTGAAAAGCATAACATAATATCAAATGCTTCCTGTACAACTAACTGTCTTGCCCCTATGGCAAAGGTTCTTGATGATACATTTGGAATAAAGAGGGGCCTTATGACCACCATACATGCTTATACAAATGACCAGCGTATTCTTGACGCACCCCACAAGGACCTTCGAAGGGCAAGGGCAGCTGCACTATCAATGATTCCAACAACAACAGGGGCTGCAAAGGCAATAGGTAAGGTTATCCCATCTCTCAA
>JAMWBP010000004.1 GCA_023819365.1 Candidatus Omnitrophota bacterium | reverse complement strand
TCACCATATAAAAGTCCATGGTCAAATATAGACACCTTTGCTTCCTCTTCAGGTATTAACTTACCGTTAAAATATATAAGTAGCCCCATATCTTTACTCCTTTATTTTTTCTATCTCTCCATCATTTAAATATACTACTTTTGTAGCAAACTGTAAAAATTTTTCGTTATGTGTCCCTATAAAAAATGTCATCCCCTTTTTCTTATTAAGCAGTTGCACAAAATTAAAAAACATCTCTGATGACTCTCTATCAATACTACCTGTCGGCTCATCTGCAAAAATTATCTCAGGGTTACATATTAAACTTCTGCATATAGCAACCTTTTGCATCTCTCCACCGGAAAGATGGGATGGATATGCATCCTTTCTCTTTAAAAGATTAAAGTCACCAAGAAGTTTTTCTGCTTCCTCATAATAATTTTTAATTCTTCTATAGGATTTTTCTTTTATCCATAAGGGCAACATAACATTTTCTAATACTGTAAGTTCCGGTATTAGATAAAAAAATTGAAATATAAATCCAAAGGTACTGTTCATTATCTCACACTTCTCCCTTTCATTCAACCTGTTTATCTCTCTTCCATCAAGATAAACACTCCCTTTTGTAGGCACATCAAGAAGACCAAGTATATTTATCAGTGTTGTTTTACCTGAGCCAGAAGGACCCATTACCACCACTATATCACCTTTCTTAACTTCCAAGTTAACATTCCTTAAGGCAGTAATCCCACCAGGATATTCCTTTGTAACCTCTTTACATGAAAGTTTATCCATTTCTTATCGCCTCATTCGGGTTCAACCTTGCTGCCCGTCTTGCAGGATATAAACTGGCAAGAGTGACAATTATAAGTACAGAGATTACAATCCAGTATATATCAGATAAGGAAATCTCTATTGGAAGACGGGATAGGTCATATATAAACTCTGGTATCCTTATAAACTGATACCTTTTTAACAGGTATGCAAGAAACCCCCCTGTGATAAGTCCACATACCAGCCCTTTACCACCAAGTATCAGCCCCTGATAGATAAATATCTTTTCTATATCTTTTGAAGAAAGCCCTAATGCCCTTAAAATTCCTATCTCTTTTACCTTTCTATAAACAGTTATCATAAGTGTAGAAGAGATATTAAAAGAAGCCACAAGTATAATAAGCCCTAATATAATTGCCATTGCCTTTCTTTCCATAGCAAGCGCTGCAAAAAGAATTTTATTTTTCTGTATCCAGGTAGAAACTGTATACTCCCCTTCAAGTAATTTTCTGATTCTCTTTGCCACATCCTCTGACGCATAAATGTTATCTATCCTTATCCCTATACCGTGGACAAGTCCGCCATAACCTAAAACCGGGTCTTCAAGTGAGAAAAAACCCATTGATGAGTCAAATGCATATATACCTGACTCAACAATTCCTTTTACAACTGCCATTTTTTCTCTTGCTAAGATACCTGTAATAACCCATATCTCATCCCCAACATCAACCTCTAACTCCTTTGCCAGTTCACTTCCTAAAAAGACCCCCTTTGAAATATCTTTCATCTCTCCTTTCTTCAGGAATTTTCCTATATTGGTCACATTGTCCTCAAAGGCAGGGTCAATCCCTCTTAAAATACCACCCATCATATATCTTTGGGACTTATATATCACCTGTGTTGAGATATATGGAGATATACCTTTAACCTCTGGAACATTCTTTGAAACCTTTTCCATTATCTCTTGATAGTTATAAATGTAAGGTCTGCCTTCTATTGTTATAATTGGATATGCACCTATAATCTTTCTCTTTAACTCTCCGGAAAAACCACTCATTACTCCTATTACAAGCATAAGGGCAATAACTCCTATGGCAATCCCGGCAATAGAAAATATACTTATAAACCATAAGAATCTATCTGCCCTCTTCTTCTGTCCTGCAAACTTCCCGGAAAGAAAAAAATTATATGAAATCATAAGATGGATTATACCAGAAAAATATCTGTTTTGAAATTGATTTGGATACCATATATGGTAAAATACCTTTATAACAACAGGGATAACAACAGGGAGGGTAAAATGAAATTAGGTGTCTTTTTAGTGCTGTTTGGAGATAAAAGTTTCCAAGAGGCATTGGATAAGGCAAAAGAGTTAGGGCTGGATACAGTTGAGATAGGCACAGGTAATTATCCTGGAAATACACACTGTAATCCTGAAAAACTCTTAAAAAAGCCCGATGATATAAAAAGGTTCAAGGAAGCAGTTGAAAGCAGAGGGCTTGAGATATCAGCGTTATCCTGCCATGGAAATCCTCTCCATCCTGACAAAAAGATAAGAGATGGACACAGGGATATCCAGAGGAAGACCATACTTCTTGCAGAAAAATTAGGTGTTCCGCGCATTATAACATTTTCAGGTTGCCCTGGTGACAGCGAGGATGCCAAATACCCTAACTGGGTCACCTGTCCCTGGCCAGATGATTTTTCAACAATATTAAAGTGGCAGTGGGAGAAAAAGGTTATCCCTTACTGGAAGGAAGAGGTTAAATTCGCGAAGGACCACAATGTCAAAGAGATATGCCTTGAGATGCACCCTGGATTTGTTGTCTATAACCCTGAAACACTTCTTAAACTGCGTGAGGCAGTAGGTAAAGAGATAGGGGCGAACTTTGACCCAAGCCATCTCTTCTGGCAGGGGATAGACCCGATTGCTGCTATAAGAAAACTTAAAGGAGCGATTTACCATATCCATGCAAAGGACACAAAGATAGACCCATACAATACTTCTGTTAATGGGGTGCTTGATACCAAGACATATCTTGATGAGATAAACCGCTCCTGGATATTCAGAACAGTTGGCTATGGACACAGTTATGACTTCTGGAACGCTTTTGTTTCAAACCTGCGGCTTATAGGTTATGATGGAACCTTGAGTATAGAACATGAAGACAGTTTAATGAGTACTGATGAAGGGTTAAAGAAAGCTGTGGACTTCCTGAAAAGCGTTATTATAAGACAGCCCAAGCCAAAGGCATGGTGGACATAATGGAAAAGGTAAGGATTATTGTAGGTGGCTCAGGTGGACAGGGGATATTGACAGTAGGCAAAGTCCTTTCTTATGCATCTATAAGGCAGAATATGAATGTAAGTTGTCTGCCCTCATATGGAGCAGAGATGCGTGGTGGCTATGTCTACTGCACGATTGTTATTTATTCAGCCGAAGATATTGTATCTCCTGTAAGCACTGAAATAGATATTGGTGTTTTTATGGATGCGAATTCATATAGAATGTTGCGTGGATACCTCAAAAAAGATGCTTTTGTGATATTCAACTCTTCTCTTGTTAAAAAATTCACCCACCCCGGGAGAAAAATCATAGAGATTGAAGCAAGTGAGATTGCGGAACGTTTAGGAAGTATAAAGACAGCGAATATGGTAGCAACAGGAGCAACAGGTTACATTATAGACCATTTTTTCTTTCCTTTCACAATGAAAAGTTTAAACTATGGGATAGAGCAGGTTTTGCTTTCAAAAGAACTTGTTGATATGAGTAAAAAAAGTTTAGAGGCAGGATGGAATATAGCAAAAGATGGAACTGAAAGAGATAGAAAAGATAAGTGAGTATAAGTGGCTAATCCCCAAAAAGGAAGATATGCGGGTACCAGGGGTGCTTTATATCTCTGAAAAACTTTTAAATAAGGCACTTTCAGATAATGCCCCCCTACAGGTTATGAATGTTTCTAAACTACGCGGGATTGTAAAATACAGTTTGGCTATGCCGGATGTACACTGGGGTTATGGAGCACCTATAGGTGGAGTTGGTGGTTTTGACGCTGAAAGTGGTGTAATAGTCCCTGGGTTTGTTGGTTATGACATAAACTGTGGAGTTCGGCTTATCAGGACAAACCTGAAATTTACAGATATAAAAGCATCTCTGGAGCACTTAATCAATCTACTTTTTACCAATATCCCTTCTGGTGTTGGCTCTGAAGGACCCCTTTCACTTAAAAGAAAAGACCTTGAAAAGGTAATTGTTGATGGAGCATTATGGTCTGTAAAGAATGGATTTGGAATCAAGGAGGATATAGAATGTATTGAGGATTATGGAACAAAAAAAGGTGCCAACCCTGATGTTATAAGCAACCGTGCCTATGAAAGAGGAGCATCTCAACTCGGAACACTTGGTTCTGGAAATCACTTCCTTGAAATACAAAAAGTAATAGATGTATATGATAAAGAGATAGCAGATGCCTTTGGTATATTTGAAGGACAGATTACTGTTATGGTCCATTCTGGAAGCAGGGGCTTTGGATATCAGGTATGTGAGGACTACCTTGACAAATTTGGAAAGGTTGCCGCAGAATATGGAATTAAACTACCTGACAGACAACTTGCCTGTGCACCCGCAGATTCAAAGGAAGGGAAACAATATCTATCTGCTATGAACGCAGCAGCAAACTATGCATTTGCAAATAGACAGATAATCACCCACTGGATAAGAGAAACATTCTCACAGGTATTAAAGATACCATGGGAAAAATTGGAGATGGACACTGTATATGATGTCGCTCACAATATATGCAACCTTGAAAGGCATAATGTTGATGGCAGGGAAAGATGGCTTTATATACATAGAAAAGGGGCAACACGTGCATTCCCGAAAGGACACCCTGCTCTTCCTGAAAGATATAAAAACACAGGACAGCCAGTCATTATACCAGGGACAATGGGGACCTGTTCCTACATCCTTGTTGGAACCGAAAAAGCGATGGAAGAGACATGGGGCAGCACCTGCCACGGTGCAGGCAGAATGATGTCAAGGCATCAGGCAATAAAAGAAAGTAAAAACAGAGATATAACAGATGAACTTGCCCAAAAAGGAGTTATTGCAAAAGGGGTAAGTAGAAAAGGACTTGCAGAAGAGATGCCTGATGCCTACAAAGATATAGATGAGGTTATAAAAGTAGTTGAAGGTGCAGGGCTCTCAAAAAAAATAGCAAGGATGGCACCTGTTGCTGTCATCAAAGGATAAGATAAGGTCAAATTTATGGTTCTTTTATACTCCCCGCTAACAAGAGGAAAGAATAAGACAAGGACGTATGGACCATCTATAAAAGAGATTTTAGGTTTACACGGGAATGCTGTAACTTATAAAAAAAGACCTATATTTTTTGATTGACATATATTTTATTTAATGGTAAAATTATTATATGCCGACGAAGAAAGAAGTAATAAATATTATATCCAGCATTGGCCTATGGGATAGAAAATCAATAGAAGCAGCACTTGAAGAACAGGAAGCAACAGGTAATCCACTGAAAGAGGTATTCCAGAACAGGGGGATGCTGCCGTTCGGAGAGGTGTCCCCTTCCTTTTATTTCCAGTTAGGTATAGTTCAAAGGGAAATTCCTGCCAGGGAAATACCTAATGACTTATTAACTACCATACCACCTAAGATAGCAAGAAACCATAGGATAGTTCCATGGGAAAGAAGGGAAGATGGAAGATTTATTCTCATTTCGGACGATCCTATAAATATACTTGCTGCCGACTATTTTAAGAAGATCATAGGTATTGAAGATATAAAAGAAGTTGAAGTTATGATAACCTTTTCAGCAGAAATGGACCAGTTGCTGGAAAAGTATTACGGGAAGGAAACAATGGAAGACCTTACCCAGATGCTCCAGGAGGCAAGCAGTGCTACTATAGACCTTGAACTGCCTGAAGCAGAAGTAGAGGGAGAAGATGAAGAAACCCTTGCTTTACAGGCACCTGTTGTTAAGATATGTAACCTTATATTTGTTGAGGCATTAAGACGTAGGGCAAGTGATATACATCTTGAACCATTGGAAAAGAAGTTCAGGGTAAGATTCCGGATAGATGGAGTACTTTACGAAGTTGTATCACCCCCCAAAAGGATAGAAAAAGCAGTTATAGCAAGAATAAAACTGATGTCCAAGATGGACCTTGCAGAGAAACGTCTGCCACAGGATGGAAGGATAATGCTTGATATTGGTGGTAAGCCGATTGATTTCCGTGTTTCTACATTGCCCGGTATTTATGGAGAAAGCGTGGTTTTAAGAATACTTGATAAGACATCTATGTTAAAGGGTCTTGGAGAACTTGGTTTTTTACCTGATGACCTTGAAAAGTGGAAGAGTTTATTAAAATATTCAGCAGGACTCGTGCTTGTTACCGGACCTACAGGTTCTGGTAAGACAACAACTCTTTATGCTGCTTTAAATGAATTGAATACAATGGATAGAAAACTTATGACTGTAGAAGAACCGGTTGAATATCAGATCCCAGGAATAAACCAGACCCCTGTAAATGCAGAGATTGGGCTTACATTTGCCGCTGTATTAAGGTCTTTTTTAAGGCAGTCCCCTGATGTTATACTTGTGGGTGAAATACGTGATTTTGAAACAGCAGATATTGCTGTAAGGGCAGCCCTTACAGGTCATCTTGTATTCAGCACACTCCATACAAATGATGCTCCCGGAGCCATAACACGTC
Source organism: Candidatus Omnitrophota bacterium (assembly GCA_023819365.1). GTDB lineage: Bacteria > Ratteibacteria > UBA8468 > B48-G9 > JAFGKM01 > JAAYXZ01. The sequence continues at coordinate 8,356 of JAMWBP010000004.1, read as the reverse complement.
TGATAGATATGGGGGTCCCTCCTTTTCTTATTGCTTCTTCAGTTCAGGGAGTTATGGCACAGCGACTGGTAAGGGTCCTGTGTTCTCATTGCAAGGAAAAGATAGAGCCGGATGAGGAAATGAAGAAAAAAATAAGGATTATAGAGGGGGAAGAGGTAAATATATGTATACCAAAGGGCTGTAATGAATGCAACTTCACTGGCTTTCGTGGCAGATTGGGTATCTTTGAGATATTTGCGATGAATGACGAACTCAGGGAACTTACACTAAAGAGAGTTGGAACAGCAGAGTTAAGGGCTGTTGCCCGTAAATACGGGATGCGTATGATGGTAGAAGACGGTTATATAAAGGTAAAGAAGGGAATAACAACGCTTGATGAAGTTTATAGTGTAACAGGAGAGAAAGGTGCCTAAAAGAATTGAAGAACTTCTTGAATTGCAGGTAAAAGAAAATGCAGCAGACCTGCATATCAATGTAGGGCTTCCTCCTATGCTCAGATTACACGGGGGGCTTACAAAAATAGGGAATGAGCCACTTACACCTGATGATACTACAAATTATATGAAGGCAATAACTTCAAGGGAACATCAGGAAGAACTTCAGAAGATAGGTAGTACTGACTTCGGTTTTGCCTTCAAGGACCTTGCAAGGTTCAGGGTAAGCGTCTTTAAGGAAAGGGGAAATATTGCAATGTGCTTGAGGTTGATACCTTATAAATTTCTGACATTTGAGCAAATAGGTCTGGATGAAAGAACTATGAGATATCTTCTGACAAGGCCAAGAGGACTTATTCTTGTTGTGGGTCCTACTGGTTCTGGTAAAACCACAACTCTTGCCTCAATGATTGACTGGATAAACGAAAACCTTGATAGGCATATTATTACTATAGAAGACCCGATAGAATATTATCACTCTCACAAAAGGTCTATTGTAACCCAGAGAGAATTAGGAGTTGATGTACCAACATTTGAAGAGGCGTTAAGAAGGGGGTTGAGACAGGACCCTGATGTCTTCCTTGTTGGTGAGATGCGGGACCTTGCAACGATAGAAGCGGCGATTACTGCTGCAGAAACAGGGCACATTGTATTTGCAACACTCCATACCACAGGTGCAGCAAGGACAGTGGATAGAATTGTTAATGTCTTCCCTGTTGCACAACAGGAGCAGATAAGGGTTATGTTGTCTGTCTCAATACTTGCTATAATTTCACAGATTCTTCTTAAACGGGTTGATAAGCCAGGAAGGGTTGCTGCTTTTGAGCTGATGATTGCTACAAATTCTATACAGAACCTTATCCGTGAAAGAAAGACATACAGGATCGTTTCTGAGATCCAGACAGGCGGTAAGTTGGGGATGGTAACGATGGATTCCTTCTTAATGCGGCTTTTCAGGGAAGGTAAGATAAACCTTGAGGATGTGCTTACTTACTCCTATGACCCGAAGTCCGTAAAGGCAGAACTGGCTGCGGAAGGGCTTATAGATAAGACAATGGTGGATTTAGAAGCAGAAGGAGTGGGAGATATGAAAATGATGGAAGGTGATAGGAATGGCTGAGAAAAAACTTTTAGGGCAGATGCTGTTAGAGGAGGGACTTATTACAGAAGAGGAACTGAAAGAGGCACTTGAGGTCCAGAGAAAGACAGGCCACTTTTTAGGGAGAATTCTTGTAGACCTTGGATATGTTGAGGAGAGAGACCTTAAGAGGGCCCTGAGTATACAGGCAGGTGTGGAGATGATAGACCTCAAGAACACCCCAATAGACAGAAGGAGTATTGAGGCGTTCCCTTCAGCACTTGCCAAAACATATAATGTTATTCCTGTAAAATTAGAAAGGGATGTTTTAACACTTGCTGTTGGAGACACACTGAGTTTAAATATCCAGGATGACATATCATTTATCCTTGGTTATAAAACAAAGATGGTTCTTGCCGATGAAAATGATATAAAGGAAGCAATAGAGGTCCATTATGGAAAAGAAATAGAGACCACAGATGACCTTATAAAATGGCTTGCAAAGGATATTGAAGAGATGGAGGAATTAGAGTCAATTGCAAGCCAGGGAGAATATGCTACCATAACATCACTTGAAGAGATTGCATCACTTCCTCCTGTAGTTAAACTTTTCGACCTGATACTTCTTCAAACAGTACGGGATAATGCCTCAGACCTCCATCTGGAACCATTTGAGGATGACTTCCGGGTTAGATACAGGGTTGATGGTGTACTTTATGACCTTGTCCATCCCCCAAAAGGACTTGCCTTTGCATTATTTTGCAGATTTAAAATTATGGCAGGCATGGATATCGCTGAACGTAGATTACCACAGGATGGAAGGATAGAACTTTCAATTATGGGTAGAGCAGTGGACCTTAGAATTAATACTGTGCCTACTGTCTTTGGAGAATGCCTCGCTGTAAGGGTTCTGGACAGAGCAAAAACAATATTTGAATTGGAAAATCTTGGATTAAGCCCTACAAATATGGAAAAGATAGAAAATATTATAACCAAGCCCAACGGAATAATACTTGCAACAGGACCTACAGGTTGTGGAAAGACAACAACATTATATGCGATTTTGAGGAAACTCAATACCCCTGATGTAAAGGTGATAACTACTGAAGACCCTGTGGAGTATATGCTTGAAGGAGCAATTCAGGTGCCTATAAAAGAGAGGATAGGACTTACATTTGGCAGATGCTTGAGAAGTATATTAAGGCAGGACCCTGATATCATTCTTGTTGGAGAGGTCAGGGATTTTGAAACCGCACAGATGGCGATACAGTCATCACTTACAGGACATATTGTTTTAAGTACATTGCATACAAATGATGCTCCCAGTACTATAATGCGCCTTATAGATATGCAGGTAGAACCATTCCTTCTTGCCTCTACAATAGAAGGGGTTATTGCACAGCGACTGGTGAGGGTTTTATGTCCGAGATGTAAAGAGGAATACATACCTTCTAAGACAGAACTCCTTGAATTACATCTGTCCGAAGAAAAGGCATCCAGTATGAAGTTTTTCAAACCTATAGGGTGCTCTTTCTGCAGGGGTGGTTATAAAGGCCGAACAGCGCTATTTGAGATACTTGTGCCAACAGAGCCATTCTGGAGGGCTATAATTGAAAGGCGCCCGTTAGGAGAGATAAGGAAGGTTGCCATTGAAGAGTGCGGAATGAAAACACTCCTTGATGATGGACTTGAAAAGATAAACGAAGGTATAACATCTGTAGAAGAGATTATAAAAGAGATACACGGTTATTGATATATAAAAGGAGATTGTATGCCTCAGTACCAGTATAGTGGAATGGATGCAGGTGGACATCCGATAAATGGGACAATAGAAGCAGGACAAGTTCAGGAAGCAATAACAAAACTTAAAGGGATGGGATATTTTGTGACAAGCATATCTCCTACAAAAGAAGTTAAAGCAGCAGGAAAGAGAGAGACAGGTAGGCAGACCACTACTACAAAACCTACGGTTGCAAAAAAATCTGCAAAAGGGAAAGGTATGTCAATATCCCTTTCTTTCGGTCCCCAGAAGATAAAACCTAAGGAACTGATGATAATCACAAGACAGTTAGCAACACTTATTGGTTCAGGACTACCTTTATTAAGGGCATTGAGAGTTCTTCGTGAACAGAGAAAGGGCGCTCCCAATACAATTCTTGCCAGGGTGGCTGAGGATATAGAAAGTGGAGCGCTATTTTCAGAGGCACTTTCTAAACATCCAAGGAGTTTTCCAAATATATATGTAGCAATGGTAAGAGCAGGTGAGGCAGGAGGAGCACTTGAGGCAGTTTTGAACCGGCTGGCAGAATTTATGGAAAAGGAGGCAAAACTAAGAGGGAAAATAAAGTCAGCGATGGCATATCCAATGGTCATAGTGGTTGTCGCGTCAGGTATTCTTACATTTCTGATGTTAAAAATAGTGCCTACATTTATCCAGATATTTGAGGATATGGAAGCGGGTGAACTTCCTGCTCCAACCGTTTTATTGATGAAAATTTCAAAGTTATTCACACAGAGGTTTTATCTCATTATTATATTTGCAGTGGCAATGGTTATCTTATTTAAGGTAATGAACAGAGTTAAATTTACAAAGTATTATATGGATATGGCTAAATTGAGGATGCCTGTATTCGGTCCTGTTGTTTCAAAGACAATAGTGGCAAGGTTTGCACGGACTTTTGCCACACTCATTACAAGCGGTGTTCCAATATTACAGGCACTTCAGATAGTAAGGGATACCACAGGGAATGATGTAATTTCAAAGGGGATAAATGAAATAAGAAATAGGGTAAGGGAAGGAGAAGGTATCGCAGGTCCGATGTTAAGGTCAAAGGTATTCCCTGCGATGGTAACGAATATGGTGGCTGTTGGAGAGGAAACAGGTGCGATGGATGCTATGCTTGAAAAGATAGCAGAAGCATATGAGGCAGAAGTAGATGCTGCTGTTGCTGCTATGACATCTATGCTTGAGCCAATACTTATTGTATTTATGGGGGGAGTGGTCGGTTTTATTGTTATATCTCTGTTTTTACCATTGATAAAACTTGCTATGGGGCTTACCGGCGGTGGTTAAAAAAGGAGGGAAAGAAAATGTGCAAAGTGAAACGAAGCATCCGCCAACGCTTTGTGGCGGAGAAAAAATCAGGGTTCACTTTGATAGAACTACTTGTGGTAATAGCAATAATGGCAGTGCTTGCAGCAATGTTGCTACCTGCACTTTCTCAGGCAAGAGAAAGGGCAAGAAGGACTACCTGTGTAAATAATCTAAGGCAATTTGCTATGGCTTATGAGATGTACGCAGATGACTGGTTTGAGAGGTTTCCTGTTGACCAATTCGCTCTTTTTGGTGGAACAAAGACAATCTACCCTTACTATATCAACTCCAACCAGGTCTTCTGGTGTCCAAGTTCTGCTGCTAGAGGATTACCAAGACCTGATGGAGTAATAGGTGAGTATCATACTGCTCCACCTGTAGATGGTAACTGGAGAGAGTGGAGGAATGACTGGTATGCCTCTTATGCCTTTGTGTTTGGACTTACAACAAGTAATAAATCATCAAAACCAGTGCCAATGATAAGTGATAGAGGGATTTATTATCCAGGGAATATATCAGGTTATCCTAATCTTAATGGTTGTGACCCTTTAACAGGAAATCATAATGGAGGGATTAATACCTTATATCTTGATGGTAGTGTAAACTGGGTGAATATAAATGACATTGACTTTTCAAAAGATCTCATTCCACCCCCCCCCATCCCTCCTCCACCATCAGATCCTGGGTCTCCACATATGGGAAATGTTGCAGCAAGACCTAATGGATATTCAGTGGTTATAGACGATGATGCCGAGTTAACAGCATGGGGAGAGTAATATAATGGAGGAAAAATGAAAAGAAAAAAAGGGTTTACTTTGATAGAGTTGCTCGTGGTAATGGTGATTATAGCGGTTCTTGCAGGGCTTCTTATGCCTGCTATAAGAAAAGGGCGTGCCAGGGCACTTGTAGATAAGACACAGGCAGAGATGGCAGGTATGGCAAGTATTATGACTATGGCGCGACTTGACATCGGAGTGTATGTTAGATTGGCTGACCTGGCAGACCCATCCCTTGCTGCCAGTTCTCATATCAATTATGCCTATGGAAGGGGAACATTGCCATATACTCCTACAGGAGACCCACCTTTAAACGGAGATTTTACCTTTGTTTTCTGGGATGGGACACAGGATACCACATCTTCAGAGTCAGAGATTACCCAGGGGCATCCCTGGTCAGGACCCTACCAGGTATTTCAAGCAAAGTCAACATACCAGCCAGATAAGGGTTCTGTCCCAAGTGTTAATGCAAGCGGATGGGCAAATCCTTTGACAGGTAGAGTTCCTTACGGTACACCTTTAGACCCCTGGGGACGGACATATCTTGTTGCCTATAATAATACTGATAAGGTAATGGTTATCTATTCAGCAGGACCAAATGGAAAGATTGAAACATCTGCAGGGGATACAGAACCTCAGGGTGATGATATCCTTTATAAATTCAGATAATTTTTACGATTTAGCGGTGTAACCCATTGCACGATTCGTGACATAACATTATATCAATTCAATTTCCCCCTCACCTTTATCCTCTCCCCGGCGGGGAGAGGGTCAGGGTGGGGGGCTTTGTCCTCTCCCCTTTGGGGAGAGGGTATGGGTGAGGGGGTTGGGAGAGGGTATGGGTGAGGGGCGAGGAGATACAGCCAATGAACAAAGTCATAAGTTTTTCAGCTATATGGATTGTTCACTATCTTTCTCAACTTCTTCACCACCGCTACAATTTTTATAAAAAAATAAACTGTTAAATGACTTTAAAAGATGCTTTTTTTCTTGCATTGGTCCAGGGTATTGCTGAGTGGTTACCCGTAAGCAGTTCAGGACATCTTGCAATTTTACATCATCTTTTTGGACTTGCTGGTAATGTATCTTTTGATATCTTCCTTCATCTTTCTTCTCTTTTTGTAATTATTATATTTTCCCACAAGGATATATCAGAATTGATAAAGGTATTTTTACACAGGGACTTTAACTCATATAATTTCAAAATTATTCTCTATATTATTTTTGCCACAGTTATTACAGGTATTGTAGGGATTTTGTTGAGGCAATATCTTGAACTCATTGCACAAAATTTTCTTCCTTACACATTTTTATTCACCACTATTTTACTTTTTCTTTCAAATGGGAAAGGAGAAACCAGGATAGATATAAAAAGGGCATTATTTATAGGGTTTTTTCAGGGGATAGCGCTTATTCCTGGTGTTTCCCGTTCAGGCGCGACAATCTCTGCTGCAAAGATAACAGGAGTGAAAGATGAAGATGCGTTCAGATTCTCTTTTCTTTTAGCAGTACCTGCAATTTTAGGTGCTGTGGTATATGATATAAAGGATATTGACAAAATACTTTTTCCGTTTCTCCTTACTGGCTTTTTGGTTTCTTTCTTTATAGGACTTGGTGCCCTTTATCTTCTCAAGAAGGTTGTTATGAGAGGCAGGTTCTATCTTTTCGGGTTTTATACACTTTTTCTTTCACTGGTTTTATTAAACCTTCGTATAGATTTTTAATGAGCAATGGGAGGACTTTTCTTTTTTTCTTTGCTGTGTTAAGATGATAAGGAGAGATTAAAGATGGAGATTGTAAGAGCATTTTCTTCAGAGTATGAAGATATCCAGAGGTTCCTTGAAGATGTTTATGGACATGGGTTTAACTATTTCCCTTCTGCCTATCCTTCTGTATGGAAGAAAATAAATACTGACTTTGAAAATATCTTTGTTATAAAAGAGAAAGGTAAGATAGTTTCTCTTGTTAGAATATTTCCTCTTAAGACAGTTCAGGGTGGTGTAGATATAACCCTTGCAGGGATAGGGGCGGTCTCAACACTTTACTCTCACAGGGGAAAGGGGTATATGAGTTTATTGCTTCACCATACCTTTAAAGAGATGGAAAAGCAACACTTCCCACTTTCTATATTAGGAGGAGATAGACATAGATATAATACTTTTGGATATGAAAATGCTGGAAAGGTTATTGAATTAACAATATCTACAAGAGGGTTAAATAGACATAGAATAAAGGCAATTCCTTCTTATAGATATGCCTTTACAGATATGGGAGTTATTGCAAAGATAATGGAGGTATCTAAAGGTCTTTTATATAGAAAGAAAAGAACAAAAAGTGAATTTGAGGATATATATAGAAGGCAGGGGATCAACGTTTACTATACCGAACAGGACAGAAAGTTTGCCTTCCTTGTAATTTCAGCAACAGAGATAAGGGAAGACGGAACTAAAAAGGTCTTTGAATGTGGAGGGGATCCAGAACTTATACCGGGTATCCTCCAACATCTTGTGGAAAGATTTGGTTTTACTGCTTTTAACATTAAATTCCCTGATTTTACGGATATCCCAGAAAATATTATGTCCCTTGCCTCTTCCTGGAATATAAGGCCCTGTTTTATGATAAAAATTATCAGTTTGAAGGAGACGATGGAGATTCTTTCAAAAAGAAAGGACTTTTTATTTCCTGACAGTGAAGAGATAACTCTTACTGTAAAAAATAAAGAATCGATAATTATAAGTAAGAAAGGAAGTGTTTTAAAAATAGAGAGTGGTAGAGGGAAAAATGAAATATCCCTTACAGATATAGATATGGTCCGACTTTTATTCGGTTCTTCTTTCTGGTTTCCTGAAGGTACTACTGATATAAAAACTGGCCGGGTATTAAGGCAGTTTTTACCGATTAATATATATCTACCTCTGCTTGATATGATATAATATAAAAGACCAGTATAAGGGCTAAAGAATGACAAGTAGAG
>JAMWBP010000198.1 GCA_023819365.1 Candidatus Omnitrophota bacterium | reverse complement strand
ACTGCTATTACTTATCTTCCTCATATCTAATAAGTTCCCTTCATTACCGTATGTAAAATAGTGGATAAAGATTTGCTAGCTACACACATTTCGGATTCAAATAATGGTTTGTATGACTTACACCTTTTTCCAGTTTTTGGTTTACACGATAATGGATGGGTCGGTTGGTATGAAGTAAGAGATACATTAAAACATATTGGATATGAAGGTGGATTTAATCTGGAGGTCCCCGGTCAACACTATACAACAATTTCTATTCGGGAAAGAAATCTTAAACATGAATTTGGACTACTTACAGATTTTTTATCCGGGAAATTATGATTATAATCTAAGGATATTTTGATTTAAGGGGAGAGAGCAATTTAAAAAGTGTGGTAAGACAGAAGTTAAAAAAGATATAGAAGAGACAAATACAATCGGAGGTGTATGGGGCTGTAAAATAATTACCAGTTTCCTATGTCGTCAGTTGTATCAAAATTTCTATCCGGACCAGCAGAAACAATTATATAAGGCACATTAGAATATTTGTCCTGAGGGTACCTGTAAGAGATTGGCATCTTCCATGCATCAAGGATATTTCCTTCATTATCAATATCTTCCTTCTTAAAACGGATGTATGGGCCTTTCCATAAAGGACTATCTACAGGGCCCTGGAGAAGCAACACAAGAAAATCCGTCCTTTCTCCTTCATAATGTGGATAGTCCCCGAAATCAGTGCTATACATAGAAAGTGCTGCCTCAATAGAATTTATTATGGAGAGGGTTTTAACGATGAGTGCTTTTTGTTTTGCTTTACGATAAACAGGGAGTGAAAGCGCAGCAATTACAAAGATAATGGCAATTACGACAAGAATTTCAATAAGTGTAATTCCTTTTCTCATAACCTTTTCCATCTCGTTCCATAAGGTGTATCTTCAAGTATAATTCCTTTCTTTTTAAGTATCTCCCTTATCTCATCCGCCTTGGTGAAATCTTTCTCTTTTCGTGCCTTTTCCCTTTCCTTAATCATACCTTTTTCTTCTTCTGTTAGTTCTTTCTTTTCTTTATCAAGTATTGCCAGGACACTGTCTATCTCTTCAAGAAAACTTTTTACATCTAATGCGTCAACCGCTGAAAGGGAACCTTCGGATAGAGAGATATTGACCTGCTTTATCAGATTAAAAATTTCTGAGAGTGCAAGAGATATATTCAGGTCATCATCAAGTCCGGATATAAATCCATCCCTTGCCTTTTCTATCATATCCTTTACATATTTATCTCTTTTCTCACCTTTACAAAACTCCAGTGCCTGATAAAATGCATTGTAGTTTCTTATTGTATTGTCTGCCTGGATAAGTGACTTTTCTGTAAAATTCAGCGGGTCTCTGTAGTGTGTAGAAATAAGTAGATACCTTATAGATACAGGGTTATATCCCTTTTTTAACAGGTCTCTCAATGTATAAAAATTCCCCTTTGACTTAGACATCTTCTCATTATTAACAAGCAGGTGGGCACAGTGGAGCCAGTAATTTACAAACCTTTTACCTGTCGCTGCTTCACTCTGGGCTATCTCGTTTTCATGGTGTGGAAAGATATTGTCTACACCCCCTGTATGTATATCAAAACTCTCTCCAAGGTACTTCATACTCATTGCAGAACACTCAATATGCCAGCCAGGACGCCCCCTGCCAATCTCTGTATCCCAGAAGACACCTTCTTTTTCTTCTTTCCATAGTGCAAAGTCCCTTACATCTTCTTTTTCATACTCATCCACATCTACCCTTGCCCCTGGTTTTATCTGAGAAAGGTCTATCCCTGAAAGTTTTCCATAAGAAGAGAATTTTGAGAGACGGAAATATATAGAACCATCCTTTCTGTATCCATATCCCTTCTGGAGAAGTTTTTTTATAAGGGATACCATCTCAGGGATATGCTCTGTTGCTCTGGGTAGATAATCGGGGTTCTTAAGCCGTAATGTTTTCATATCTTCTATAAATGCGGTAAGGTATCTATCGGTATATTCCCTTAAACTTATACCTTCTTTCTGACAACCTTTTATGGTTTTGTCATCCACATCTGTTATATTCATCACCCTTATAACCTTAAAGCCCCTGTATTCAAGGTATCTATGAAGCAGGTCTTCAAACACATAGGCACGGAAGTTCCCTATATGTGCAAGGTCATAGACAGTTGGTCCACAGGTATAAAGCCCGACTATCCCTTCTTTTATTGGCTTAAAATCTTCTTTTCTCTTTGTAAGGGTATTGTAAAATTTAATCATTTCACCATCCTAATTTTTTACAAACTCTCTCTGCTTCTTCCTGACTGCTGCATCCCACCTGTATTAGAAGTCCTTCGGGTTTCAGGTTTTCAAGGACGGTCTCTATCTCTTCTATTTTAGGATATACCACTATTGCTTTTTTCTTTGCCTGTATCTTTTTGTAAAGAGGTATCCACCTTTCAATATTTTCTTTCTCAAACCTTGCCCCTGAAACCCACTGGATTGCATTGAGTTCTGGTATGTCAAGGAGTATATCAAGATGCTGGAGTGCTTCAACACCGTCTAAATGATATATAGAATAGTCAAGGTATTTTATCTCCCAAAGAAGTTCTTCAAGGAAAAACTCTTTATAGACAGAAGGAGAGACAAGACAGGAAAGGTCATTCTGAACAGGATACATCTTTCCTGGTGCCCATACACCTATCCAGGAAGTGCTTCCTTTTTGTTTATCTTTCACTATTGCCCAGTAGTCATCATATACCTTCTTCCACGCCTTAAAAAGAACTTCCATCGCCTCTTTCACTTCATCTGGATGGTCAATGATATCCATACATCCCCTGTCAGGTCCACCAC
>JAMWBP010000197.1 GCA_023819365.1 Candidatus Omnitrophota bacterium | reverse complement strand
GTGTCACGGGTAATCTTTTTATCCTTAAGTCCTTTTGCAATGGTATCTATATTGCATAATGGGCTTACTTCTACTTTTACATCAGAAGATACATATATCCCTAACTCTTCAAGTTTCCTTCTATAAAAATTCACCATCGCTTTTTTAACTTCTTCAGGAGAGTCCTCTCCATCTTTATTTTTAAGTGGTGCAAACTCATCTTCCCTGATGGTCTCCACGCAACATACCTTATCTGCAAGAGGTATAGCATCAAAAACAAAGGTCTCAAACTTCCAGATATCTATCTCTTCCCCATTTTGCCTTGCCTTCTTTACCTGTCTATGGTAGGGCAGGGCAAAACCATCTTTGTTAAGTTTTCTTATAAAAGATGCCTCTATAAAGTGTATTCCTATACTACCTGCCCAGAAGACAAGATTTTCATTCTCATCCTTTCTGTATTTAAGTTCTTCCGGAAACTCTATATATTCAATAATTGTTGGTTTCCCATCAGATATAACAAAATGGCCTACTCTTTCCTCAGGATGTCTCTTCTTTACTACTTTAAGAGAAAATTCTGCTCCTTCCTTTATATGCCAGCCAAGAAATACAGGGTCATTTATATTTACCAGTGGGTTATCTATATGACAATAAAAAATCCTTTTTACCCCCTGTTTCTCCATCCTATCAAGGAGCCCTGACTGCCATATCGCTTTAAGTGAACCACCATGACCATCAGGATTGGCAAAGATAGATGTCTTTTCTTTTATTATAAGTTTTCCATCCGGGGTTATTGAAGGTAAAATATCCTGGTTAAAGAAAAAAATATCTTCTTTTTTAAGTCCAAAGTAGTTATTCTGATGAAAAAAATTCTCTATTATCTCTTTTGTTTCAGGGTTTGTCATTATAAGTAATGGAATCTTGATTTTATATTTCAACGACACTGTCAAAACTTTTTCTGCAGCAATCTGGAAGAGTGATTTACCTTTTACAGGGGATATTGGATACATACCTTTAGGATATGGATATCCAAGCCGTGAGCCCTGCCCACCTGCCACAATCATTACCGCTGTCTCTCCTGCTTTAATACTATCTTCACCAATAGATAGCATCTTTTTTTCTTTTTTGTATTGTTCAATATCTACAATATGAGGAGGAGTTATCTCTTTATGTGTTTTTATTTTTTCGGGTTTTAAAAAATCTTCATACAACTGAAAGGTAAGTTCAAGATTCATATTAGCAAGATTTTTAATAAAAATCTCCTTATCATTTTTATCAAGTAGTTCAATATGCCTTATGATATGGTCCTGTCTATGCTCTTTCAAAAGTTCATATATCTTTTCTTCTAACATTCTGTTCTCCTTTTTACTATCACATATGATATGGTATCTTAATTATATTATGGGTATGGCAACTAAATCAAAAAAACGGCTTTTAGTGATAGGTGGACCAACTGGCACAGGTAAATCAGATATTGCATACAATGTTGCCTTGAAGATTAATGGAGAAATCATATCTGCTGACAGTATGCAGTTTTACAGAGAAATAAATGTTGGGACAGATAAGGTTCCTTTATGGATGAGAGAAAGAGTTCCCCATCATCTGATTGATTTTCTCTCTATCTGTGATGATTTTGATGTATACCAGTTTATAAAGTTAGCAACAGGAGAGATAGATGAGATATTGAGAAAGGAAAAGATACCCATAGTAGTAGGGGGTAGTGGTTTATACTTAAGGTGTCTACTGAAAGGTATCTTCTATATCCCTGATGAAATGAAAGAGAAACAGAAAGATATAAGGGATAAACTTGAGAATGAAAATACAGAAATACTATACCAGACACTTCAAAAGGTTGACCATTCAATCGCAAAAGTTCTTCATCCAAATGATAGGAAAAGGATAAGACGAGCACTTGAAGTATATTATCTTACCGGGAAACAAATGAGTTTATTACAAAAAGAAAGGAGTCCCATAATCTCCGAAGATATAAAAATACACTATTACATACTGACAAGGGATAGAAAGGAGATGTATAATAGAATAGATGCGCGGGTAGAAAAGATGTTTGAAAGCGGATGGATTGATGAGGTAAGAATTCTCAAGAACCAGGGATATGAGGAATATTTGAGATTAAAAGCACCTATTGGATATAAAGAAATTCTTGAGTATCTTGATGGAAGATATACTATGGACGAATTAAAAGCGATGATAAAGAAAAGGACTAAAAATTTAGCAAGGAGACAGTTGACCTGGTTTAGAAAAGAAGATGGTATATGGATTGAGATTAAAGGAGATGGAGAAGATGCAGTAAGTAAAATATTGAAAAATTTTAAGGGGGAGATATGATACCAAGATATACAAGAAAAGAAATGGCAGAGATATGGAGTGAGGAGAATAAATTTAAGAAGTGGTTAGATGTGGAAATAGCAGCATTAGAGGGCTGGAGTAGTATAGGTGTTATACCTGAAAAAGCAGTGGAGGATATAAAAAAGAAAGTAAAGATTGATATAGAAAAGATACAGGAGATAGAAAAAAGGACAAACCATGATGTGATTGCATTTGTGGAACAGATAAGTAGTACTGTAGGAGAAAACGGCAGGTATATCCACTACGGCCTTACCTCTTCTGACATATTAGATACAGCCCTTGCTTTGATATTAAGAGAATCAGGAAATCTTATTCTCAAGGATATAGAGACCCTTATCGCCACACTAAAGGAGAAGGCAATTACACTAAAAGATATTGTGATGATGGGAAGAACACATGGGGTTCATGCAGAACCCATTACAATGGGATTTAAGTTTGCTGGCTGGTATTATGAGTTTTTAAGAAATTATGAAAGAATGAAACAGGCGGTAGAAGAGATAAGCGTAGGTAAAC
>JAMWBP010000196.1 GCA_023819365.1 Candidatus Omnitrophota bacterium | reverse complement strand
TGCAAGGACAGCAATCTTGCCTGTTGGGGGAACCACAAGTGTTTTTTATATAGGGGCAACTGGATGGGAGAAGTTTCTTGATTATCTTGGACATCTTCTTCTTCCTGGACTTGCACTTACTCTTGCAGGTATCGGCGGACTTTACCGTCTTATGAAAAACAACTTCCTTGAGGTGCTTGGCGCCCCCTATGTGATTACTGGATGGGCAAAGGGACTTTCTCCTGTAAAGGTCTACTTCAAACATACACTAAGGAATGCCATAAATCCTATGATAACAATCTTTGGCTATACCCTTTCCTCTGTATTAAGTGGTGCTGCCCTTGTTGAGATAATAACCAACTGGCCAGGAATGGGAAGATTGATGCTTGATGCAGTATTATCTCAGGACCTGTATTTAGTTATGGCATCACTTTTGATAGGTGGAGTACTTCTTATTATTGGCAATCTTATAGCAGATGTGCTTATTGCATTTGCTGACCCAAGGGTAAGGTTGAGATGAGGGTATTTATAAGACGATTGAAACATAGAAATAGGTTATCATTTGTCTCTCTCTGGATACTTGTTTTTCTCTATTGTCTGGCTTTACTGGCTGATTTCATCGTGCCTTATCCTTATGACCTTCAACATAGAGATTACGCGCTCTGTCCACCTGTTTTGCCACATATATTTCATAATGGAAGGATAACAAGCCCCTTTGTCTATGGTATAGAGATAGTTAATCCTGCATTCAAGGAGTACAGACAAGATACATCAAAGATATATCCTTTAAAACTTTTCGTTAAAGGACCGGAGAGAAAAGTTCTTGGAATTATAAAGACAGACAGATACCTTTTTGGCGCAGGAGAAGGTAAGATATTTATTTTTGGTACAGATAATCACGGTAGGGATGTATTTTCCCGTGTTCTTTACGGTACAAGGGTATCCCTTTCCATAGGTATCATAGGAGTTGCTGTCTCTTTTATCCTCGGACTCTTTATAGGCGGGGTATCCGGATATTTTGGTGGCAAGGTTGATACATTCCTGATGAGATTGGTTGAGATTATTATGATGTTTCCATTCTTTTACCTTATGCTTGCCTTACGCGCTATATTTCCTGCCAACCTTTCTTCTGTTCAGGTATATCTTCTTATTGTTGTAATTTTAAGTTTGACCGGCTGGGCATCTCTTGCAAGAATAATAAGGGGGATGGTACTTTCAATAAAGGAAGAAGAATATGTAATGGCAGCAAGGGCATTGGGACTTTCTTCTTTCAGGATAATCACAAGGCATATCCTCCCTAATACTTTTTCATATACTATCACAGCACTGACACTTTCTATCCCTGACTATATACTTGGGGAATCAGCATTGAGTTTGTTAGGATTAGGAATACAAGAGCCATATCCAAGTTGGGGAAATATGCTTTCAGTTGCTGTGGGTAATTTAAGAGTCCTTACAGGAGCGCCCTGGATGTTAATACCTGGCTTTTTCATCTTCCTTACAGTGATTGTTTTTAACTTTTTAGGAGACGGATTAAGGGATGTAATGGACCCTAAAAATTGGTGAGGGTTATGGAAAAAGTACTTGAGGTAAGAGAACTTAAAGTGGACTTGAAAAGAGATGAACATAGAAGGGAAATAGAGATTTTGAAAGGGGTGGAGTTTTCTATAGGGAAAAAAGAATCCCTTGCTCTGGTAGGCGAAAGTGGTAGTGGGAAGACGCTTACTGCAATGGCTATAATGCGGCTTCTACCCGAAAATATATCTGTTAAAAAGGGAGAGGTTTTGCTCTGTGGGATGAATATACTGAAGATGAGCCAGAAGGAGTTAAGGGATGTAAGAGGGCTAAAGGCAGGGATGATTTTTCAGGAGCCATCCTCTTATCTTAACCCTGTTTTCACAGTGGGAAACCAGATATATGAGGCAATAAAAGATACATCACTTTCTGTAAAAGAGAAAAAGAAGAGATGTATAGATGTTTTGAAAGATGTAGGCCTTACAGAAGAGATATATTACAGATATCCACACCAGTTAAGTGGAGGGCAGCAACAACGGGTTATGATAGCAATGGCACTGGTTAACAACCCTTCTCTTCTTATTGCCGATGAACCTACCACTGCACTTGATGTTACAACTGCAGCAGGTATAATAGAACTTCTTAAAGTCCTTATGGAAAGATACGGACTTTCCCTTTTATTCATTACACATGATATATCCCTTGCATCTAACTTTGTAGATAAAATTGCTGTTATGTATGCAGGAAGGATAGTGGAGATAGCAAATGCAAAAATTATTATGGATACCCCACTCCACCCCTATACAGAAAAACTTATTGCCTGCCTTCCTGAAAAATATAATCCGGGTGAAAATATAAAAACGATAGAAGGTAGTGTCCCTGATTTTCATAGTCCTCCTTCCGGGTGTCCATTTCATCCAAGATGTCCGTATGTTATGAATATATGCAGAAAAAGTGAGCCACCTGTAATAATGAAGGATGGGGTTATAGTGAGGTGTTTCAGATATGGAATGCCTGTGGAAACTTGAAAATGTGAGCAAGAAATACGAGGTAAGAAAAGGTAAAGAGGTACTTGCACTTAAAAGTATCTCTCTTGAGATATTGGAAGGTGAGACATTTGGTATTATAGGAGAAAGTGGTAGTGGCAAAACGACATTGGGGAAACTTATTGTAGGGCTCATTGAACCTACAGAAGGGAAGATATATTTCAGAGATATTTGTCTTACAGATTTGAGGAGAAAAGAACTTTTGAATTTAAGGAAGGAGTTCCAGATTGTATTTCAGGACCCTTACAGGTCATTAAATCCGAGGATGAGAATAGTAGATGCAATAATTGAAGGGATAAGAGAGAAAAAAACGGCAAAA
>JAMWBP010000195.1 GCA_023819365.1 Candidatus Omnitrophota bacterium | reverse complement strand
ATAATAAACCAGTTGATATCCCTCAGGGACATTGCCTTCAAGTGCACTTTTTAGAAGGTCAGGGTCATCAGAGACAAGTTTAAATTCAAGGAGTGCTGTCTGTCCGATTATCTCTATTGCTTTATCGGGGTCCTGAACCCCTGGCAGGTCTACAATTATTCTTTTCATACCCTCTTTCTGGATAACTGGTTCTGTTACACCTAGTGCATCTATCCTGTTTCTTATTACTTCTAATGCTCTGTCTGCAAGGTCTGAGATTGTTTTTTCATCCTGTGCTGTTTCTGTTAATTCAAGTACTACATGGACACCACCCTTTAGGTCAAGTCCTTTCCTTATCTTCTTTTCAGGAGGATAGACCTGATATATACATAAAAATATAATTACTGCTATCAGTGAAAACCGGAAGTAGTATTGTTTTTTCATTTCTTATAAACCTCATCCGGGTTAAATACTTTTTTCCCTGTTATCATAAAATCATTTTTCTTATTATTTAGTTTCCTAAAAAAGCATGAGTAATATCCTGTGTGGCAGCCCCCGCGTTTCTGTTCTACAATAAAAAGTAAAGTGTCATTATCACAGTCAATATACATCTCTTTTACTTCTTGAAAATTACCTGATTGTTCTCCTTTCATCCATAGTTTTTTTCTGCTCCTGCTGTAATAGTGCATCATTCCTGTCTCAAGCGTCTTAGAAAGTGCATCTGCATTCATATAACCCAGCATAATAACCTCTTTTGTCTTTGCTGACTGTGCAACTACAGGAACTAACCCTTTCTCATCAAACTTTACCTGTGTTAAAATTTTATTGTTCATAAGGATAACCTTTGAACTTTTGTCTATCAGTATCAGTACAGGAAAATCAGATAAAATAATACTATAAAAATACCCATATGTCAAAAAACAGAAGGAAAAAGGATACTATAAAAAATAAAGTAATGCAAGCAGTTTCTAAAATACCATTTGGTAAGACGATAACCTATTCTCAACTCGCAGAAAAGGTAGGAATGGAAGGAAAAGCCAGATATATATCAACATTTTTAAAAGAGAATCCCTATCCTGTAGCGATTCCCTGTCACAGAGTAATAAGAAAAGATGGAAGTTATGGGAACTATATCCTCGGGGAAAAATTCAAAAGATATCTTATTGAATGGGAAAAGAACCTTATTAAACCTCAATAATGATATTGTCTATAAGACGGACATAAGGTAGTTTTATTGCCCCGAGTACAAGAACCTTCTCTTCTATTTTTCTCACAGGTGATAGGTCTTCAAAGTCAACTATTTCAAGATATTGTAATTCCACATCAGGGTATTTTACTATAATGCTTTTCCCTTCTTCCAATAGAATGGATGTATCCTTTATACCTTTTTTTAATACCATATCCTCTATTTTTTTCAGTGCCTTATAAAGAGATAGTGCCTTTTCTCTGTCATCCTCTTTAATAAAAATATTCCTTGAACTTGCTGCAAGTCCATCTTTTTCTCTTATAGTAGGACATCCTACAATCTCAACAGGGATATTGAGGTCTTTTACCATTTTTCTGATTATAATCAACTGCTGGGCATCCTTCCATCCAAAATATGCCCTATCCGGCTGAACTATATTAAATAACTTACACACCACAGTACAGACACCCTTGAAATGTCCTGGTCTGAATTTTCCTTCTAACACATTAGATAGTCCTGTTACTTCAACATATGTGTCTGCTCTTTCTTTATACATCTCTTCAACAGAGGGCACAAAGACAAGGTCCACTTTTACTTTTTTCAAAAGTTCTATATCCCTGTTTATGTCCCTTGGATATCTCTGATAATCTTCAGGGTCATTAAATTGTATCGGATTAACAAAAATACTTACAACATTGAAATTACATTGTGATAAAGATGTCTTTATAAGTGAAATATGTCCATTATGTAGGGCACCCATTGTTGGAACAAAACCAATAGTTTTACCTTCTTTCTTTGCTTTTTTAATTTCTTTCCTTACATCATCTATTTTCTTTACTATCTTCATTAGATATTAATCTCCTGTAAATAGCAGAGATACTTTCTCCGGTTTCAGGGTCTTTTATCAATGGTGCTATCTCATAAAGAGGGTAAATAACAAAGTATCTTTTTCTGTATCTGGGGTGCGGGACAATCAAAACCCCTGTCTTAATAACCTTATTCCCATATAAAATTATATCAAGGTCTATTGTCCTTTTATCCCCTGTTTTATGAGGGAATTTTCGGCCCATACCTTTTTCAATCTCCTTTAAAAATATAAGTAAGTTTTCAGGTGAGAGTTTTGTTTCAACTTCAATTACACTGTTTATAAAAAAACCCCCATCTGCTCCTTCTTCCGGTGGTGTTGTAAAGAAAGGAGATATCTTTTTTATGGTAAGCCCTTTTTCCATTTTTTTAAGGGCTGTTATCACATTGCGTACTCTATTACCTTTATTACTTCCTATTGCTATATATACCTTTGCCATTCTATTCTAAAAGCAGTTTTAACAAAGAAGAACTATCCTTAAACTTCTTTCTAAAGCGTATTCTTCCTGTATCTTCTGATAAATAAAAGAAAGGTGCCCAGCAGTTTTTCAATTCAATATCAGGAGAGATAAATCCATCAAAGATAAAAAGTGCTCTACATTTACCTTCTTTATATTCTTTTGCCAGAAAACCAGTAATTTCCCTGTCAATCCGTTCAAATTGTTTTAACCAGACAGAATAATTACTTCTTTTATCTATAGCACTATTAATCCATATAAGAGAATTGTCG
The DNA here is from genome assembly GCA_023819365.1 of Candidatus Omnitrophota bacterium. GTDB lineage: Bacteria > Ratteibacteria > UBA8468 > B48-G9 > JAFGKM01 > JAAYXZ01. The sequence goes on along the minus strand of JAMWBP010000195.1, from coordinate 103 downwards.
GGTAAGTTCTTTATATTATCGGTTCTTTTAAATCCTAAAAATTCAGGTAGGGGTAGATTCTGTCCTTCACATTGAAGATAAAAAAGTTCTTTTTTTAATATAT
>JAMWBP010000194.1 GCA_023819365.1 Candidatus Omnitrophota bacterium | reverse complement strand
TATTACGCCTTTCAGACGGCTACAGAGGAAGGTATCAATCCAGGAAATGGTGCTTGTTGACATAGAGATTACTCCCACTGCTACACTGGGAAACCGTGAACTACGGCTTCAAACACCAAGAGGGATTACAAATCCACTCTATTTTCAGATAGGAGCAATACCGGAAGTATTAGAAGAAGAACCCAATGACCCGAATATAGAAGGGATACCTGTACAGAATATCCCTGTGGTCTTTAATGGCCAGATTATGCCCGGTGATGTTGACAGATTCAAGTTTAATGCCCGCAAAGGCCAAAACCTTGTTATTGAGGTTTATGCAAGAGAAATTATTCCATATATGGCAGATGCAGTCCCTGGGTGGTTTCAGGCAACACTCACACTTTATAATTCACAGGGTAAGAAGATAGCATATGTTGATGACTACCGTTTCAGTCCTGACCCTGTAATGTTTTTCAATGTCCCTGAAGATGGGGAGTATACTATTGAAATAAAAGATGCCCTTTACCGTGGGAGGACTTTGTCTACCGACTCTCCATAAGTGAAAGACCTTTTATTACTTCTATATTTCCTTTAGGTGGTAGAGAAGGAAGCAAAACATCTGTTTCTCTTAATGGTATAAATATACCCGAAAGATATCTCCCACTTGATACATCCAGTGGTCCTTTTATAAGAAAAACATTTCTTTACAATCAACAGGGACAGTCAAACCCGATTTTATATACAGTCAGTTCCCTTCCTGAACACAATGAATCCAGGCACAATAACTCAATAGATGATGCTGAATATATCATACTGCCAAAGAGCATAAATGGAAGGATTGAAAGACCCGGAGATGTTGATGTCTTTAAGATTGACTGCCCTTCCAATTTTGAACTTGTTGCAGAGGTCTATGCTAGAAGGTTAGGTTCTCCTATTGACTCACTTTTGAGAGTTATGGATAGTTCCGGTCGTATCCTTGTATGGAACGACGATAATCCAGATAAAGCATCAGGACTTAATACACACCATAGTGATTCATATATCCATTTCAAAATACCAAAAAGCGGCACATACTTTATCCAGATATCAGATGCACAGGGATATGGCGGACCAGAATATACATACCGTCTCAGATTAAGCAGTCCCCAACCTGATTATACAGTAATAGTTACCCCTTCTGCTATAAATATACCTGCAGGCAGTTCTATCCCTTTTGATGTTTATATTATCCCCAAGGATGGATTTAATCAAGAAATAGAGTTATCTTTAAAAGATATGCCTGAAGGTTTTGTTCTATCCGGCAATAGAATACCCGCAGGGAAAAGATTTATTAGGATGACAATCACTGCACCATCACAATTTCCTTCTATCCCTTCTGTACTTAAAGTAAATATGGAAGCAACAACTATAATTGAGGGGAAAAAAGTAGTAAAACCTGTAACCCCTGCGGAGAATATGATGCAGGCATTTGGATTATACCATCTTGTCCCTTCAGAAACATTACTTATTTCAGTTTTAAAACCGAACTTCCGTAATATCTCTGTGGCACTCGTAAATCCCGTGCCTTTAAAAATCTCTTCAGGAAAAACAGCAGAGATACAGATAAAAATTCCTCCTCGTATGGTCTCTGAAGAGTTTACACTTGAATTAAAGGACCCACCTGATGGCACATCACTTAAAAATGTGGAAATTAAAGATGGAATACTTACATTTTACATTGAGACAGACATAACTAAAGTTAAACAAGGGCTTTCTGATAATCTCATAGTGGAGGTCTTTACCAATTCACCTGTAGGACATAAAGATGAAAAGGGAAACAGAACAAAACAGAAGATATCAAGGGGCTTTTTACCTGCTATACCTTTTGAAATTATATGAAGAACATCAAAAATCATATTTACTTCCTCGCCCCTATATTTTCTTTTTATTCCCCTGCCCCTTTATCCCCCTCTCCTTTGTCCTCTCCCCTCTGGGGAGAGGGTAAGGGTGAGGGGTTCCCTTCTCTTTTCCCTCGCCCCGCACAGCGGGGAGAGGGTAAGGGTGAGGGGCTGGGAGAGGGTAAGGGTGAGGGGCTGGGAGAGGGTAATGAGGGGAATTTACAAGAGAGGGTTAATGTGAAAAGATAAAAGAAGAAACTATGGAAAACTTTTCATTAAGAATTTCAGGCATTCCTGTATCCGTAAAGGTATCCCATTTTCAGAGCAAACAAGAATATGAGGAATTTCACATTGGCATCTATCCATATAAACTTGCAGACATTGATACCCAGATAAAATGGGTATATCGTGCATATATAGAGACACTTAATTATATAGGTATTGACATTAAAAGTGCTATATTTTGCCGTATTTTCCCCAGTGACATTGTAAACCAGATAGAGGTTATCAAAAACTCATCCTTTTACTCACAACTATCTGAATATTCATCTATATCCCTTATCTGTCAGCCACCAGGACCATTAGCAAAAATTGCACTATGGTCATACCATATAAATGATAAAAACCGTCCCCTTGATAAAATAAAAGCCAGCAACTCACTAATTCTCAAACAGGATGGTATTGTACATTACTGGACATCAGGACTAACCTGCCCTGAAGAGAAAACAACTTATGAACAGACAATATCCATCCTTGAAAAGTATAATGATTTTTTAAATACCTATGGAATGTCTTTAAAAGATAATGTAGTAAGGACATGGTTTTTTATTCAGAATATAGACGTTAACTACAGAGAGTTTGTAAAGGCAAGAAGGGAATACTATGAAAAAGCAGGACTGACAAAGGATACACATTTTGTTGCAAGCACAGGAATTCAGGGCTTATCAAAGGATATCCTTTCAAAGGTTACAATGGATGCCTATGCAATCTCAGGACTTAAGCAGACA
>JAMWBP010000193.1 GCA_023819365.1 Candidatus Omnitrophota bacterium | reverse complement strand
GGGTTTCTGGATGATGATGACGAGTTTTATCCTGAGCATGTTGAGACGCTGGTTACTTATATGCAAATAAATGAAGTTAAAATATGTTATTCAGACTATGAAATATTAAGAGAGGAAGTGGATCCTCGAACAAATATTGCTAAAGTTAATCGCGAAATTCCCTTTTTTTATGATTTCAATTTTTCTTTTTTACTTTTTACAAACTACATTCCAATAATCTGCCTGATTTTCCACAAATCAATTTGTGAAAATATTAGATTTGATGAGTCTTTTGAGGTTTATGAAGATTGGGATTTTTTAATACGGATAGGAGATTCTTATAGCTTAACACGTTTAGACAAAATAACCGCTGTTTATCATAGATGGAGCGATGAACAAATAACGAGCTACACCCTTTGTAAAAACCGCTCAAAAGATAGGTATTATTATGCGAAGATAATAAAAAAATACAGCGAGAAATATACACCAGAGGTATTTTATGCTATAAATGACATTTATAATCATATTTCAAGAAGATTATTAGAAGAAATATTATCATCCACAAAAGAAAAAAAGGAATTCGAAAACAAAATTGCCTCTCTAACACAACAACTGGCTTCGGTGAGGGAAGAAAAAAAGGAATTCGAAAACAAAATTGCCTCTCTAACACAACAACTGGCTTCGGTGAGGGAAGAAAAAAACTCTCTTTCAACAACACTTAACAGGATTTACAGCAGTCATGGATGGAGAATGCTTAAGAAATACTATGCCATAAAGGAGTTCATTACTGGAACAGACAATACCCTTTCCATAAATGAGCGATTTTTTATTGCTATAAAAAGTTTTCTTAAAAAAATTTTACCAAAAAAAATCCAGATATATATAAAGTTTTTACACTATCAACTTCAAAACTTATATAAAAAAATTCCCGAGAACCCTTCAAAAACTAATAGCAAACCCTTTATAACTATTGTAATACCTGTATATAACCGCTCCTCTTTTCTGAAAGAATCAATAGAAAGCGCACTCCAGCAGGAATATGAGAATTTTGAGATAGTCGCGATAGATGATTTCTCGTCAGAGACTGAGACGAGAAATATATTAACACAATTCAGTAATAGACCTAAAATAAACATCCTTTTTAATGACAAAAATTTAGGTATCTCAGAAACTCTCAACCGTGCGATTTTAAATTCTAAAGGAGATTATATTGCCTTTCTTGACTGTGATGATAAGCTACCTCAGAAAGCTCTATCATTAGTCGCATCCTTCATAACTCAAAATTCCGAAAAAGGTTATTTTTTTTCAGACAGGATAAATATTGATGCTACCGGTAAAGAAATAGAAAAAATCACCTTCATTAACAGAAAAAGAGATAATTATTTTAGAGAACTGATGAAAGGAATGTTCACTGATCATTTAAAAGTAATCAAGAAAGATGCTTTTCTTGAAGTTGGCCTTTTGGATAGCAAGTATGACTCAGCACAGGATTATGAATTTGCTTTACGATATGCCTTTAAATATCCGGTAGGATTTTGTTATATAAATGATTATTTATATTATCATAGAGTTTATCCTGATCAAGTGTCTTCAAGCAAGGCAGAACATCAGAAAGAACTTACTGAAAGTATCAAGGAAAAAGCGAGATTTAAAAGCAGTATAAAACTTGGGCAATTTAATAAAAAAATATCAATTGTGGTCTTGTCCTTTAATAAAGTTGAACATACCATTAGATGTATTGAGTCAATCAAGAACACTATCCATTGCAATTATGAAATAATTCTTTTCGATAATGCATCTAATAAAGAAACCATTGATATACTTCACAGTACCTTCTCAAAGGATCCAAGAGTAAAAATAATCTTCTCACCCAAAAATCTTGGCTGTCCGAGGGGAAGAAAGAAAGCGATAACCTTTGCTGATGGTGACTATGTAATAACACTAGACAATGATATCGTCGTAACAGACGGATGGATTGAAGAGCTCATAACACGAGTAGAGGAGGACAAATATATAGCCGGTGCTTGTTGCAAAGTAATATTCCCCGACGAGAAAATTCAGTACAATGGAGGTAGCTTTACCGTAAGAGATGATTTTATTGAATTCTCATTGATTGATGCATGGAAGAATGCAAAAGAATTATCAACCATGAGAAAAGTCGATTGTGACTGGATTCCAGGCGGGGCAACTTTATATAAAAGAGAGATTTATGAAAAAATCAAGATATGTGAAAATTATGAAAATGCATACGAGGATAATGATTTTTCATTAAATGTAAAAAAGCTTGGCTATAAATTAGTAAACTGTCCAACTGCAAAGGTCATCCATAATCATATCTATTATGACAAAAAGAGTTTATTATCTGAAAAGGAATATCTGCAAAGTAGATATAATAATGAAGCATTAAAAAGATCAGTTATAACCTTTTACAAAAGAAACGGTTTGATAATAAAAGATGATTATATTTTCAGAATATTTGGATTTACAGGTCTTAAAGATGAAGAAATAAAGGACAGATTCATTTTGTTAACAAAAAGTTAGTGAAGCTTGTTAATTTTTCCCCGCAACCTCATTCCCTCTTCTTAATCAATAACCACTCCTTCTCCTTGCCCTTCATCCTCATAAGGACATAGATACCCTTGAGCTTTTTCCCATTGAGCAGGAATTCGAGTTTCCCTGATTCCATATTCCCACCGAGGAGTTTGTATGTCCCCCTATCCCATATGATAACCCTGCCTGCGCCATATTGACCCTCGGGTATAATCCCTTCAAAGCCAGCATAATCGAGTGGATGGTCTTCAACGAGTATGGCAAGCCTCTTGTCAGAGGGGTTCATTGAGGGTCCTTTAGGTATGGCCTAGGACTTGAGCACCCCTTTCATCTCTAATCGGA
>JAMWBP010000192.1 GCA_023819365.1 Candidatus Omnitrophota bacterium | reverse complement strand
GTTTTTGAATATCTTGAAGGAGATATGGAGAATATTCAATGGGAAAGAGAACCCATGCGTAAAATCACCTCCGATGGACAGCTGGCTGCCTTTAAGCATTACGTACTCATCATAGACCTCATTCCAGAAACCTGAAAAGAGTGTCACCACTCCTTTTATCTTCCAGTTGCTGATGTCAAGTGGTTCTGGATAAGGGTTGAAAATCTCTATAAACTGTCCCCCTATCTCTCTTAACACAATTACATTCCCTATGGTCTCCTTTCTCCACGGTCTGACTGCATCTATTTCGTTAAAATAAGGGGTCTTATCTATACCAAAAAGTGTGGTCTTTCCTATCTGATACTGAGGTGGGACACGGCTCTTATCCCTGTAGGCAGTAATATTAAGGGCAATCTGTGCAGCAACTGTATCTTCATATCCAAGGGACTTCAATATCTGAAAGAGCGTTTCAAAAGACGCATTGTTCAGATTTATCCTTTGATTACCATACCTATCTACATTTAGGTCATAGGAAAATGTGGTGATATAATTTTTAATCTTCCTGTATATCTCCTCATTTATACCATCAGCAAGTTTTACATCAGAAGGGACTACATACCTTTTTTTCTCTCTGTATTTAATAATGTTGTTTGCTCTCTTTTTACCAATAACTTCACTGAAGACATCTATATCCTTTGCCGTATGGGTTGGAAACTGCATATCCGTTTTCCCTACATAGTTGATATTAACCTTCCCGCTTTCATCCTCAACTAAAACTGCATATCTTCCTGTAATCGCTCCGTCTCTATCTTTTATATAAAACCATCTGCTGTCAGGCACTCCATCATCATTAAGGTCCACATCATCACCTTCAAAGGAAGTCCTCCAGGTATCTGTAAATGCATCATATTCTCTGCTATCATTGTCAAGTTCCCATATTGCTGCATCCAAGCCCAATCGTGCAAGACGGTATGCTGACTTGCCTGTAAACATTTTGTAGGATGTCTTCTCCCAGAACTTAAATATAAACAGCAACATCCCTGTAAAGATAAAAAGGAGCAGAAGAACCATAAGGGTCAGAATCACAGAGGCACCTTTTTTATTCCACAGGAATTCTGATAAATTTTTCAAATCTCTCATAATACCTTTTCCCTTCTATCTTGTGTGAGAATATTGTGATTTCAATCCTTACAATACGGGGAAGTTCCGGCTCTGTCATATAAGCAGTATTCCATCTATCCTTCCACTCCTTACCGTCATAATAAAAGAGATTAAAACTGCTTATATTTTCACCCAATACCTGCGCTCCAGGAAAGCCAGAAGGAAAAGTGAAATTGTTGTCTTTCCTGTCTATCCTTATAACAGAGACCTTTACTTTATTATCTTCTCTGTCAAAATATATACCGAACTTCGCCAGGTCCGACTCAGGACCTTCAGAAAAAGGAGATATAAACCTTATATACTCAGTTTCTCCTTCAAAATTAATTCTCGGGTCTTCTTTACACATAGCAGAGATTAAATATCTTTCCATATAATCAAATACCTTTACCGCTTCTGAGTAAACCTTCTTCTCGCCTACCTGCTTACCAAATCTTAAAAGTGAGGTTTTAAATATCGTTATAGAGGAAAAAACAGCAATACAGAATATAACCAGTGCTATAAGAATCTCAAGAAGGGTAAACCCCTTATCTCTTTCTGAAACTTCCTGTAAAATATGTGCTTTCACTTCTACCTTCTTCCTTTCCTGTAATCTCAACCTCAACCCTGTAGAGCCCTTCCTTTTCTTCCTCTATACTTACATAATAACTGTACAAAGGGTTCTTCTCATCCACACCACTTATAAAAGAAGGGACAGGTGGACCATCTGGACTTCCATATACCTCTTCAATTAATGTAAATAGTTTATCTGCTATCTGTGAGGTGATAATATATCCCTTGCTTCTCCTTGAAAGTTTATCTATCACAGGATAAACCCTAAAAAGATAAATGACTCCTACTGCAAGAATAAAAAAGGCAACCAGCACACTTATAAATGTTAGCCCTGTCTTTTTCATCTCTCTACTTCTCTATCAAGCATCTGCCTGTAAGGTTATGAAGCACAATCTTTATCTCTTTTCCACCTGCAGTATCTCTAAGAATAAGATAACCACCTGTCCTGGCAGTTCCATCTTTATTAAAAATAAGTGGTGAGAACCCTGCCGACCTATCTTTTATTATTATGTGTTCAGGAAGATTGTATTCCTTATCAACAGGATATCTATTCTCCCTTAAGACCACAAATTTTCTTTCATTAAATATAACATAAAATTCTTTCCTCTCGTTTATTGCATATTCCCTTGCAAGGTTTGCTATATCAACAATTTCGTTTGCTGCCCTTTCAAGAAGCACGCCCCTTTGATACTTAAGAAAATATGCAGTTGTTGGAACCATTAAAAGTGAAAGAATAAACAGAGATATTAAAACTTCTATAACAGAAAACCCATTTTTTACCCGTCTCATTTACCTCTAATAATAACATATCCCGCCTGTTCTATTCCACTTAAGGATTGCAAGTATGAAGAAGTTTAGATAGATAATAAAACAATCCATATACCTGAAAAACTGATGACTTTGTTCATTGGCTGTATCTCCCCGCCCCCTCACCCTCTCCCTGCCCCCTCACCCTGCCCTCTCCCCGTCCCCATCACCCTAACCCTCTCCCCAAAGGGGAGAGGATAAAAGCCCCATCACCCTAACCCTCTCCCCAAAGGGGAGAGGAGATAAGGTGAGGGGGAAAGGTGGAGAGAGGAGATAAGGTGAGGGGGAAAGGTGGAGAGAGGAGATAAGGTGAGGGGGAAAGGTGGAGAGAGGAGATAAGGTGAGGGGGAAATTGAATTGGAAAAGTGTTTACGATGTACCCT
>JAMWBP010000191.1 GCA_023819365.1 Candidatus Omnitrophota bacterium | reverse complement strand
GGGATTAAGAGAGATACCTGAAATAAATAAAAAACAAGCATATGTTATTGAAGGGGGTGATATTATTGAAAATAATGTCGGAACTGCTCCTGGTATGATAATAAAGGAAGGAAGGAAAACATTGGTACTTGTTCCAGGTCCACCAGCAGAACTTATCCCTATGGTAGAAGAATTTGCTGAATCTCTGAAAGAAAAAGGGGATATAAAGATATATCGTTTTGGAATATCTGGAGTTCCAGAATCCATAGTTGAGGAAAGAATACACAATTTTTTCAATAAAAAAGGCATCAAATATACTATACTTGCCAGCCCGCAGGTAATAGAAGTCATTATACCTTCTTCTGAAGAATTGAATACTCTCCCGGAAATAGAAAAATTTTTGAAAGAAAGTTTTTCTGAAAGTTATTTAGGGATAGACCCACCTCCACTTCCTGTAATCATAGGTAATCTATTGAAAGAGAAAAAACTTAAAATAGCACTTGCCGAGTCCTGTACAGGAGGACTTGCAGGTAAACTTCTCACAGACATCCCTGGAAGCTCTGAATATTTTCAAGGATCTTTTGTTGTCTATAATAACATCTTAAAGAGACGGATATTAGGCGTGCCAAAGACAGTCCTGAAAAAATATGGTGCTGTAAGTGAAGTGTGTGCTTTTTATATGGCAAAGGGGGCTAAAAAGAAAGGGAAGGCAGATGTTTCTATAAGCATTACAGGTATAGCAGGTCCTTCAGGCGGAACATCTGAGAAACCTGTTGGTCTTGTATATATAGGGATTGGACTACCTAAAAACAAATTTCACATTCACAGATTTATCTTCCAGGGAAATAGGGAAAGGATAAGAGAAAGAGCAGTATATCAGGCATTTGAACTTTTAAGGAAATATCTTGTATGAAAAGCAAAACCATTCCAATTATAATTGGTATTCTGATATCAGGAACAATAGCAATAAAGGTTGTCACGCTTCCCCCTGAAGTAAAGACACCGAAACTTGTGGAAATACAGGAAGGAGCAAATGCAGTAGATATAGCCAAACTCCTTGAAGAAAAAGGAATTATAAAGAACGATGATTGGTTCCTTTATCTCACAAAAAGATATAATGTCCAGAAGAAGTTAAAGGCAGGTATATATGAATTTTCAGGCAGAACCCCACTGAGAGAAGTAATAAGAAAAATCGTAAAGGGAGAGGTTATACTTGTAAGAGTAACAGTTCCTGAAGGAAGCACTGCCAAAGAGATTGCCGATATCCTTGAAAGGAAAGAACTTGTCTCAAAGGATGAGTTTGTAAAGTATGCATTGGAAACAAAAAAATTAGAAGGGATGCTTTTTCCTGATACATATCTTTTTCCTCACAAGACATCTGTTGAGGCAATTGCAAGCACAATGTATAAAAGATTTAAAAATGTATTTGAAGAAATATATGGAGAGCCAATCACAGATACAAACTTTAAGAAAGTAAAGGAAATTGTCACGGTTGCATCCATTGTTGAAAAAGAGGCAATGTATGAAAATGAAAGAAGAATTATAGCAGGGATTATTTATAAACGGCTGGAGAGAAAGATACCTATACAGAGTTGCGCTACAGTGATATATGCAACAGGAAAACCAAGGGCACGACTTTCAACTTCTGACCTTAAGGTTAAATCACCCTACAACACCTACACCCACAGAGGACTTCCACCAGGACCTATATGTAATCCTGGACTATCCTCACTAAAAGCGGCATTAAACCCTGCAAAGACGGAATATCTATACTTTGTATCTATGGGGGATGGTAGAAACTATTTTTCAAAGACATATAGTGAACATATATCTGCAATAAAGACATTTTTATCATCTGAAACAACTCAGGATACACAAATCCCCGAGAATATATAATTATGTGGGGAGGACTTCTATGGTATTTTCTGAAGGACTGACACCGTGTTTTATAAGAAAAGATGTCATAATGGCAATCATTGCCCCATTATCAAGGCATAACTTTTTATCGGGTATGAAAAGTTTTATACCTTTCTTATCTGAAAATTCATGAAACCTCTTTCTTATATATCCATTCTGCACTACGCCACCACCAAGTAAGAGTGATTTAACACTGTATCTTTCAAGACATCTTGATGTCTTCTCTATAAGTGTATCACCTACTGCCTTCTGGAATGAAGCACATATATCCTGTATATCTCTTAATCCATTCTTTTTGATATAATAAAGGACCGCTGTTTTAAGACCACTGAAACTGAAATCAAGAGAGGTCTTACCAAGAAGTACTACAGGGAATTTTATCTTTGTTTCTTCACCCTTTTCTGCCATCTTTTCAATATATGGTCCACCAGGAAATCCAAGATGAAGCATCCTTGCAACTTTATCAAATGTCTCACCGCAGGCATCATCAAGAGTTCTACCAACCGTCTCAAAAGATACAGGAGCTTTAATATAAAAAAAAGTTGTATGTCCGCCGGAAACTACAAAGCCGAGTGCTGGAAATTTTATTTCTGGATTAAGAAAATTTGAAGCGATATGAGAATAAAGATGGTTGACCTTATATAATGGCTTCCTAATAGAATATGCAAGTCCAACGGCAAAAGAAACACCTACAAGTAAAGCACCTTTAAGTCCTGGTGTCTTTGTAACCCCTATGTAATCTATATCTGAAACTTTTACTCCACTTTCTCTGATTGCCTTATTGAACAGTATGTCTATTCTTTCTATATGCGCCCTGCTTGCAAGTTCTGGCACAACCCCACCATATACAGAATGTATATCTTCCTGGGTGGCAATGATATTACAGAGAATCTTATCATCTCTTAAAATACCGATCCCTGTCTCATCACAGGATGTTTCTATACCAAGTATTGTCATAGGAATAAATCTCTATCTATTCCAGGAGAGAAGAAATAGGTACAATCTCTATCCCTTC
>JAMWBP010000190.1 GCA_023819365.1 Candidatus Omnitrophota bacterium | reverse complement strand
AGATAAATTATCAGGTATCTTATACACAAAGTCAGATGGATGTGTTATGTACTCACAGAAAGTTCCATTTACTGGTGGGGTCGCGAAGAATTTGACATCAGGACACAGGTTATACCTTCCATCCTTGCAGTACTCACACTTTCTGCAAGGAACCCCAGGTTCAATAGCGACCCTGTCTCCCTCCTTTATATGTTTTACATTTTTCCCAACTTCTTCAACTACACCTGAACTCTCATGTCCAAGTATCAGTGGTTCTTCTACTACAAAAGACCCGATCCTTCCTTCTCTGTAATAATGAATATCAGAGCCGCATACGCCAACGCTTTTAATTTTTATCAAAACATCATTTTCATCTTTTATAACCGGTTTTTCAATCACCCTTAACTCAAGAGAGCAAGGTTTTGTCAGATATACCGCCTTCATTTTCATTTCTTGTTTAGTAGTGTATAAACTGTCCTCCATCTACCTTTATATCCTCTCCTGTTATATGCCTTGCCATATCAGAGGCAAGAAACAGAACAACCTTTGCCACTTCTATTGCTTCTGGATAGCCCTCTCTACCTTTATATAAAGGTATATTTTGTTCAGAAAACTCCCGCCTTTTTTCTACAGGGATAAACGGGTCTAGCATAGGTGTAAATATATTTCCCGGGGATACAGTATTTACATTTATATTATAAGGAGCAAGTTTTTTTGCAAGTCCTTTTGCATAGCATATCTTTCCTGCCATAGCAACAGAATAGGCAGAAATATCCGTCATATGTGCTGCAAATGAAGAGATTATTATGATTTTCCCAGTTTTCTGGTTCATCATAACAGGGGATACAAGTTTGCCAAGGTTATAACAACTATAAAGATGGACCTTCATAACCTTATCCCAGTTTTCAGGCGTGTCCTCTTTTGGCTGGGCAATACCTGCTGAGTGGACAAGGATGTCAATAGTTCCAAACTTATTTATTACTTCATCCACCACCTTTTCTGCTTCTTTATAGTCCCCAACATCACCTTTTACAACAATTACTTTTCCTTTATCTTTCAGTTCCTCATATGCATCTCTTGCCCTTCCATCATTTTGAGCATAGTTTATAGCGACAGAGACCCCTTCCTCCAAAAATAACCTCGCTGTCTCTTTTCCAAATCCGCTTGTCCCACCTGTTATGAGTGCCTTTTTACCTTTTAATCCCAACTCCACTGTTCCCTCCCTTCTTCATATCTATCTGCTTTTGAATTCCACAACTTTCCCTGATGATAAGTTCAACATCCATAACAACCTTCTTCAGTGTATGGCTGTTCCTCTCTCCTTTTAGCCGTTCCATCAAAACCCTGTATGCCTCTGCCCCAACCTTTTCTGGTTTCTGGTCAACTGTTGTTAATGGAACTTCAAGGTATCTCCCAATCGTAAGGTTTCCATATCCTATAATTGATATATCTGAGGGTACGCTAAGACCAAGTTCCCTTATCGCCTTAAATGCACCTACTGCTATCTCATCATTTGCCGCAAATATCCCATCTACCCTGGTATTCATAAGAAATTTTTTCGCTTCATAGTAACCACTCTCTATACTCCATCCAGTATATCTTACCATCTCCTCATCATCAAAGTCAATGCTGAATTCCTCAAGTGCCTTCTTATATCCGTTTAACCTTCCCCTTGCAGTTGAGTGCTGTAGTGGTCCTGCAAGATGTAATATTTTTCTATTCCCGAGTTCAATCAGATGTTTTGTAGCAAGATATCCACCCTTCTCATCATCAGAAGTAATATAATCGGCTTCAACCTCTCCTAAGTATATATCAACAACCACTACAGGAAGAATATGTGATACATCCTTTATTAAATCAACATTTGAAAGAGAATTTACTCCTGAAATAATAATAAGTCCATCTAACTTTTCTTCCCTTATCTTCTCAAGGTATCTTCTTTCTATCTCCGCGTTTTCATCCGTGCATTTAAGTAGCAGTTTATTTCCATCTTTTGATACCTCTTTCTCAATGCCTTCCAGTATATCGGCGAAGAAAGAGACATTTAAGGGCGGATTAACTATAAGTTGTATGGTCTGCCTTGAGATGTCCTTTGATATATAAGTTCCTTTAAAAGGAATCCTGAATAAATACCCTTCTGCAACAAGTTCACTTATGGCATGCCTTACCGTAATTCTACTTGCACTATATTCCTTACCTAATTTCCGCTCAGAAGGAAATCTCTTTGTAGTAGAAAACTCACCCCTTAAAATCCTTGCCTTCAGGTTTTCCTTTACCCTATCAACTACACTTCTTTCCACATTCTCTATCTTGCTTTTTGTCTTTCCTTTATTCATATCTTCCTTCACTTTTTCCCTACCTTTCATCTTTCCTTCGCCTCCTTTTCTTTTTTAAATCAGTATACATTATTTTTTATTTTTGTCAAGTATTTTTTATTTATGGTTTTACCTAAAAAACAGGAAACAGGGTAATAAAAAGTTTTGAAATTTGTTATCTCTTCTTAGGATAGAAATTTATTTTTGGACACAGGAGTAATCTGTGGTAATATATATAAAAAAGGAGGAACTCTAATGATTAAATGGGGAAGGAAGTATGTGGTAAGTGCGGTAATAGTTTCATTTTTGTGTTTCTTTTTGTGTGTGGTAGGTAAGAGTTATGCAGCAGATATAAAGATTGTTTCAATAGATACTGGAAGAGTATTTGAGGCACATCCTGCATTTAGAGAGGCAATGGAAAAATTTCAGACACAGGCAGGTGAGATGCAGAAGAAGATAGAGGGAATAGAGAACGAAGAAGAAAAGACAAATGCACAGATACAGATGCAGCAACAGATGAGAGTAGTAGCGATGCAACTTCAGGAAGAGGCATTTAATAAGATGAAGGAAGATGTTGGAAAATATGCAAAGAAAAAGGGCTATACCTATGTTGTTGACCAGAA
>JAMWBP010000189.1 GCA_023819365.1 Candidatus Omnitrophota bacterium | reverse complement strand
GTCTGTCCTCTTTACAAATATCTTTATTTCTTTTTGGGTACCCTCTTTATCTATAACACAACAAGAAACCGTAAAATAACCACTTTTGAATACAATAACATCCCGATTTTTAAGATATACTTCCTTGTTTACTCCAAGCAAAAACTTCTCCTCAATTGGCCTCCTTGACCTTTCTGCTATTATCTTTTCAATGTCTGCCACTGAAAAACCCAACGCATTTAATATCTCTTGTTTACAGGTATTCACATTAATTTTACCATCTGAGAAGGTAGTAATAAAATTTATCAGCCCTTTTTTCTTATCATCCCCAAAAACTATATCCTTTGTAAACCCAGCGACTAAAAGGACCTCTTCTGGACTATAAAGGGATTTATTGGCAGGTATATAGGGGAAACCAGAAGTTCTGTAAAAGACCTCTTCTGCCCCTGCCATTCTCGGAATATCATCCTCATCTATCCAGTCCAGCAACGCATCTGAGAGATTCTCTTGATAGCCCATCACAGAAAAAAACCTTTTATATGTCTCAAGAAGATGTGTGTGAACTTCTCCTTTCTCAGGACCAAAAATTTTATTAGGATTTATCTTACCATTCTCATCCTCTATAAGTATCTCTATTTTCATTCCATCTATTTCATACTGTCTCTTTATATAGCCGGGCTCTTCTGAAATTATGTATTTTTTTTGTCCAATATCAAGCAGAATTTTTCCCATTTCAATTGCCATCTCTGCTATATTTTCCATCTCATTATCTTTTCTTATTCCTGCAAATAAAGAAAGATACTGTTTTGCCCGGGCACTTAAAAGTAAAGCCATAACAGATATTGCTGTCGTAAATATCAAGACAAAGATAATAACAATTCCTTTATTTCTTCTCTTCATCTACTTCTCCATATATCCTTACAGGGAAAAAAAACTTCTCGTTATCTCTATGTATTTCCAGTCCGATCGCAATTACCTTTTCAGGTTTATCTATAGACACTCGCCATATCCCATCGAGATAAAACCAGAAGTTTATACTATCACACCTATCAATAACCAAAAATGAAAAAGAGTAATCGTTAAGCAGGTCTTCTTGTTTCCGTAAAAGTTTTTCAAAATTCTCCGATGTCTTCTTAACTGTATATGTAATTCTTACGGGATATGGTAACTTTTCTGTCATTGTAAGAAAAGAGATTGTTTTACTATCAAAAACCATCTCATCTTTTTCCTCACGTATCATACATTTAACTTCCCTGCTGAACTTATTTATAAACCTGAACATTACCTCTGATGTCTTCATCCTGCTCTGAATTCTCGCCGTAGTATTACTGACAGAAAAAAATGTCCCATACATTACAGCAAATAATAACAATACCAGAACTGTGGCAATCAATATCTCAATAAGTGTGAAGCCATTTTTTATTTTATCTGTCATTTTTTCTCGTTCTCTCTGTCTAATTTTAAAAAACCGGTCAGGGTTGAATATTCACTACTTTGTGTTTTTATTGTGAGTTTATAAGGTCTAAAGGTAACCCCATATTCTGTATCTGTAATAGTAATATCAGTTAATCCAATCTCCCATTGGTATCCTTCAAAAGGTGCAGGAAATGTCCCGTTTTTCTCTCTTTCTATGTCTGTAATACCTGTTTTCAACTCTTCAAGTTTTATCCTGGATAAGAGAACGAGATTTTTTTCATCATTTACTATCTGGATATACCTTGTTGAAATGAGGCAGGACTGGAGACCTGCTATACCTGCTACTGCAAATATAGCAAGGGCAATCATAACCTCAAGAAGCGTTAAGCCAGCCTTAAAAAATTTAATCTTCTTCAAGTTTTGCTTCTCCCTTTATCACTTCAGGGGATATAGTATATGGATTAAGGAAAATTGTATAAATATCTTCTTTATCCATATCTTTAACAAAAATCAGCCCAAACTCCTTTGAGCCATCAGGGAAAAAAAGAAATGTTATCAAACCTGTAGATGTTTCAATAGAAGAATTCTGCGCTCTAATAAAAATAAAAGGGAGTTCTGTAAAAAGGAGACCCTGTTCATTATCAGTATCTCCTATATCCTTTTCTCCTATAACAGCGTAGGAATTACTATCTATGTCTATAGTCAGGGAAAATTTTTGTTTTTGCACTATTGCCTTTCTTGATATTTCTTCTATAATATCAACAAATGGAGTGATTTTTTTGTTTTCTTCTGGAGGTATTATATCTTTCACAGTGGGGAAGGCAAGATAAAAAAAAATGCCTATAATAGTAATAACCACAAGAAGTTCTATAAAAGTATATCCATAACTAAATTTTTGAACTTGATATATCCGCATCAGGACCTTCGCCTCCTTCCCTTCCATCTCTACCATACGATATTATCTCAAAATCTTCACCCTGTCTTCCAGGGCTTAGATAGATAAAATCATTTCCCCACCCATCTTTGGGAAGAACATTCTTTTCAAGATATCCCCCTTCTCTCCACTTATTTGGGGATCTTCCTACCGTTGGCTTTTCTATAAGTGCCTTTAGTCCCTGTTCTGTCTCAGGATAAAATCCATTGTCCAGATAGAAAAGCCGTAATGCCTGCTCCAAATTCTTCATCTGTATCTGGGTAGCAGTAATACGTGCCTCATCAATCCTTCCAAAAAATCTTGGCATCACTATCATAGCAAGTGTGCTAAGTATAACAACAACCACCATTAACTCTATAAAAGTAAACCCTCTTTTTAAAATCTGCTTTTCCATTTTTATAGCCTCCTATCTTTGTAGCGGTGGCATTTATACCACAAATCGTGCGATAAATCGCACCATTACATTCTTACCTACTATTTTACCTTTTTTTCTCTATCTTATGGACTGACTTATCTGGAATATAGGGAGAAGTATTGCCAAAACAATAATTCCTACAACTATTCCCATAATAAGTATCATCATCGGTTCAAT
>JAMWBP010000188.1 GCA_023819365.1 Candidatus Omnitrophota bacterium | reverse complement strand
ATTTCTTCTGTTTCTCTTTCCACATTATAAAAAACTGCATTATAGAATATTCCGGAGAAGTTGGCTTTTAGTCCATGTGTCAGATGACCACCAGCAAGGATATCCATAGCGAGGATTTTATCACCTGGTTTAAGTACAGAAAAATAAACGGCCATATTTGCCTGACTTCCTGAATGTGGTTGGACATTAGCATGTTCTGTGCCAAATAGCATACAAGCCCTTTTAATGGCTAAATTTTCAATCTCATCAACGTATCTGCATCCACCATAATAACGCTTATTAGGATAACCCTCTGCATATTTGTTTGTAAAAATAGAACCCATTAACTTCAAAACATTCCTGCTTACTATATTTTCTGATGGGATAAGACCTATTGTATCTCTCTGTCTTTTTTGTTCACTTGTTAGAGCATTATAAATTTCTTTGTCAATATCTTTAAACATCTTCAACCTCCACAATCGGTATTAATGAAAAGTCGGCAAAGAGAAAAAATAAATCGTTAATTTTTTTTAATAAAGCCAAGCGGTTATTCCGTATTTTTTCATCTTCACACATAACAAGGACATCATCAAAAAATCTGTCAATAATTTCACGCCATCTGCTTAATTGTTTGAGAAAACCAGCATAATCTCTAATTTTATTATCAAGCAATTCTGATATTGTAAGGTTTTCTCTGTAAAAATGATAGAGTTCTTTTTCTGTTTTCTCAACCAGCATTGATTCCTCAAAAGTTCCCGGGGAAATACCTTTTTCTCTTGCCTGTTTTAAAATATTGGCAACCCGTATAAAAGGGACAAGAATATTTTTTGCTGAATTAGTATTAAAAAAGCTTTTGAGTGCATCTATCTTTTCCCTTAAAATTACAAGATTTTCCCTATCCACTGCCATAACTGCTTTTCTGATACCTGGAGATATACCTTCACCTGCAAGCAGGTTATCAATCCGTTGCAAAATAAAATCCACTATCCTGTCCTCTACTTCAGGAGAATAAGAACCAAAAACTTCCAATGTCTTTCTGATTATCTCTCTTAATGGGAGATTTAGTTTTCTATCCCATATTATTTCAATCAGACCATTTGTGGTTTTTTTAAGGCCATAAGGGTCTCCACTACCTTTTATCTCCAGATTATCCAGTAGAAAACTGCATATAGTTTCAAGGCGTACTATAATAGAAGATATGGCTGCCTCTATGGTCTGAGGCAAAGCATCTCCACTATACCTGGGCCAGTAGTGCTGCTCAATCCCTGAAGCCACTACGCTGTTATATCTGTTTTTCTCTGCATAGATTCTGCCTATAACTCCTTCCAGTGAAGGGAACTCTGTAACCATTAAGGTTGATAGGTCATTTTTACAGAGAGAAACTATGTTGTAAATGTTCTCTTTTTCTTCATCGCTTAAATCAAGACAATCGGCCAGTATGCTATATATCTTTTTGAATCTTTCAACCCGTTCATACATACTTCCCCACTTAGGATGATATATGATGTTTTTAAGACCATTTATATAACTGGCAAAGTCCATTTTTAAATCCATTTCTATAAAAAATAGAGCATCTTCCATTTTTGCATAAAGAACATCCTGATAATTATTTCTTATCTCATCTCCTCCAACTCCATCAAAAACAGCTATATAATTTTTATTCAAAAGTCCATTCTTATCTAATAATGGGATACCATTAAGTTTCATTATAACTGCAATTACTATTTCCTTGGGAACTTTCATATATTCTTCTTTTAATCTGCAGACCTCTACAACCGGATATTCCAGTAAAGATACAACTTTTTTTAGATGTATTTCATCTAAAATAAAATTTTTAATGCCTGTTTTTCTTGCTATTTCTTCTTTTACAAACTTAAAACGAATATCAGGGTCAAACATAACAAATCTCTTAAGTATCTTATCCATGTAGTCAGAAGGACTTATAACTTTAAATCTATCAGGTGCAAGTGTCCTGTGTCCATATGAAAACCTTCCACTTTTTATTCCAGCGATAGATATTTTTATAATCTCCTTTCCATATAGTGCTGTTATCCATCGGATTGGCCTTAAGAATTTGAAGTTTCCTCCATTCCACCTCATCCCTCTTGGTATCTCTATTCTTCTGATGCTTTCATTTAAAATATCTCCAAAAATTTCAGATGTCTTTTTCCCTCTTTCCTTCTTAATCAGAGCCAGAACTTTTTTCCCCTTTTTCTCTTTGGTAAAAAGATACTCAACACTCATATTGTGGGAGTTTACAAATTTATATGCTGCTGGGGTAAAATTTCCATTTTTGTCAAGGCCTACTTCAACAGGTGGTCCATATATTTCTGTTGTTATATCCTGCTGTTTTGGACTTATATCTTTTATATATAAAATAATCCTTCTTATGGTGTAAAAAAATTTTATTTCTCTATGTTCAATCCGATACTCTTTAAGTAATTCAGTAAAAACAGGCAACCACTCTTCCCTAAGATACTCTCCTGCCCAGAAAGGTAGGTCTTCACAACCAATTTCTATTAGGATATCCTGTTTCTTCATTACAATAATCTCTTTTACTAAAAAGGAAAGTTAAATTTAGTTTACATTATACATAATTTTATCCTTCTTCGCAACCAGAAAAAATATAAGATAACTGAGAGAGAAAGCAGGATGTGAACAAGCCAGACACCAAGAAATATAGGGATTTTACCTGCCTTTGCAAGGGTAAGTCCGGAGGAAAATATACCATAGCATATAAAAGAAATGAATATAGAAAACCCAAGTACAAATACCCGTGAAATTTTATGTTTTATATAAAAGAAGGGGACAATTATAAAAAGAAGGAACATATTTAAAAGGGGATAGGCAAATCTTTCCTGATAAGCACTTTCAAGGTATCCAGATAATATATTAAGTTTTTTTAATTCGGAAATCATATTTCTTATCTCTTTATAGGAAAGTTCAT
>JAMWBP010000187.1 GCA_023819365.1 Candidatus Omnitrophota bacterium | reverse complement strand
AAATGAGAGAAAAATTAACCTCTTTCAATGTCACCAGTGGTTGGCAGACATACAATATACGGAAGGACAAACTCCTCATAGTGTCTCCTGGAGATAACATCTGAATAGGCAAGTGCATCATCAATAAAGATGGCATCACCACCACAAAGACAGGCAGAACGGATTTGTTCAAGTTTCTGTTCCAGTAGTTTCCTGCCAAGATAGTCCAGTAAAGTTGACCTCTCAGCCAACATCATAAGTGTATTTGTATATCCTAAGTAGTTATGACAGTTCCACAAAATCCCTGTAAGTCCTGTTGTAATAACAAAGTGGGTAGTCCCCATCTCTTTAATAATGACCCTTGCATAGTCATAATTTTCCATAAGTTCTTCTGCATTTGATATCTTTATCTTCCTTACATCTTCTTTATCAAAAACCTTCTGTTGTTCATTGGCTACAGATTCAAATGTATGACCCTCAGCAATTTTTACCGGTTCAAAGGTGCCTTCCTTTTTGTTATGAAGATAAATCTTTCCTTCCTCCTCAACAAATTCTATATTTTTTCTCACCTTATATGGAGGTGAAGAATGTGGTTCAAGAATATCAAAAGGGACATTACTTATAAGATGTTTATATAGATTGAGATACTCTTCTGGTTCACTGTATAACCATCTTAAAAGTTCTAAACGGGGTTTACCTGTAAGTTCTGTAAAGTGGTCCTGAAAATAAAGGTGGCTATACAGGACAGCGACAGGCATAAGGTCAACAGGCCTTCCTTCTAATGCACCATATATCCTTTCTTTTGGTGTCATATCTTTTTATAGATATCCTTTAAGGTATAATATGGTTTCTTGGGGACCCTGTTATATGAGACAAGCCCCTTATAGTTCATCCCATTCCAGTATCTGTTTATATATTTGCTTGGGTCTTTATAGTCATTGAAACAGAAAGGGAATGTGCCACACACAGGATATTCCCTAAAGATATCAAAACTCTCTTCAAGAAATCCCGAATAATAGTCCTCAGACCATAACTCACAACCTTCAGATATATATCCTAAAATCGCATCGGCAGCAAACTCACTTATCACAATCGGTTTTTCATATCTTAAAGTCAGTCCCTTCAATTTATCTTTAAGTTTATCAAGGTTAATACTTTGCCCTTTTTCACCCGTATCTATTACATCATACCAGCCCCAGTATTCATTCATTCCTATCACATCCACTATATCTGCCAATGGTCCGACTTCCCCATATAACGATGCATAACTGAGTAATCTACTACTATCCATCTTTCTTGCTATACCAGCAACATCCCTGAAAAACCCTTCTGCCTCAGGATTTTCAACATTGCACTCATTTCCTATCCCGTATATAACGACAGATGGATGGTTTCTTGACTGCCTTATCATCTCTTCCATCATTGATAAGGCAAGGGATTTAAAACCACTATCAGAAAAGACGGTATTCTTCTCATCCTTACCAGGATAAATACAATAGATAGGAACCTCCAGCCATACCATAATACCTTGCTTATCACACTCTGTAAGGAACTCATCAGTAAAAGGGAAATGGCTCCTTATGATATCTACGCCAAGTTCTTTAATGAGTGTTAGGTCCTTAAGATACTGTTCCCTTTTCATTACCAGTCCATATACAGGACTATCATAGAGATAGCATACACCTTTGAGATACCTTTTTTTACCGTTAAAGATGATATCCCTGCCTTCTGTTTTTATTGAACGGAACCCGATAAGGACCTCCCTTTCATCTATAGGTTTATTATCTAAAAGAAGTTTTATCTTGGTATGATACAGGTTTGGCTCTTCTGGAGACCATACCTTCGCATCAGGAACTTCAAATGATATCTCTATTATATCTCTAATGTCTTCTATCTTCTTTTTGACTTCCCCTATCTCTATCTCAACATCATAACTTCTCTTTTTCTTTGTCTCTACCCTTCCTTTTACAGAAATGGTGCCTTGATAACTTCCAGAAACAAATAGTTCTGAAAGATAAGTATTTCCATATAACTCTAATCTCACATCCCTGTGGATGCCGCCATAGTTAAACCACCCTAAAACCGCTGGCATCCTCATAATAAGTGACCGGTTATCTACCTTAACTGCAAGATAGTTTTCTCCTTTTTTTACCAACCCTGTAACATCTATAACAAACTCAGTATATCCACCTTCATGCGTTCCTGCCTTTTCGCCATTAAGATAGACATCACACCTGTAGTTTACTCCACCAAACCTCAGAATTGCTTTCTCCTGGACATCATCAAGATAAAATGTTTTTGCATACCAGCATACACCTTCATAGATAGCATATCTCTCCTTATAAAGGTTCCACACTCCCGGCACAACCACCTTCTCCCAGTTTGACCTATCACATTTTGGAGACGCATAAAAAGGTGTGGTATGGTACTTCGGGTCAAGGTCAACAACAAAGTCCCATATCCCACTTAACTCAATTACCTTCATCTTTATTTCTCACTTTTCATTTAATGCGGGAGTATTTGAAAATATTTCAATATTTGCTATTCCAACTAAGTCAGCACCTGCTTTTTTCACCTTCTCTGATGTTAATTTAACCATTTTTATTTCTCCTTCCTTGCCTTTCCATTAACTCCTTTAATGCTTACCATACAGGCATATACATCCACCTTCATTCTGAGAAGGTATTGTCCCTCTTCCTGCTTTCTCTATTTTCCACCTTACATCACACTCAGGCAGTTCCCTCTCTCTGATTCACCCTGTGGGGAGAAAATAAGAAAGTGATGGGCTCCCATCACCTCCTCTCTAAAAATATTTTCTATCTAAAACGAGTTCTATTATCTTTCTGGAAATATATTTTACCACATAGCCCATTGCTTCATTAAAAATCTATATAAAATTTTATCGTTGCCTTATTAAAAAATCTATACGAAAATATCCATCTCCGAGGG
>JAMWBP010000186.1 GCA_023819365.1 Candidatus Omnitrophota bacterium | reverse complement strand
GGTCTTTAAGGTGTATTGGAGCAACTACCCTTGATGAGTACAGAAAGTATATAGAAAAAGACAGGGCACTTGAAAGAAGATTTCAGGTTGTATATGTAAGAGAGCCAAGTGTAGAGGAGACAATCTCTATCTTACGAGGACTTAAAGAAAGGTATGAGGTTCACCATGGTGTAAAAATTACAGATAGTGCGCTTGTAGCAGCAGCGGTCCTTTCAAACAGGTACATATCAGGAAGATTTCTACCTGACAAGGCAATAGACCTTGTTGATGAGGCAGCAAGCAGGTTAAGGATAGAGATGGAGAGTGTGCCTGCTGAGTTAGATGAGATAGAAAGAAGGATTGTCCAGATTGAAATAGAAAGGCAGGCACTAAAAAGAGAAACAGGTGCTGAAGTGAAGGAGCGACTTGCAAAGATAGAAAAGGAACTTGATATCCTTAAAAAAGAAAGGGAAAAGTTAAGGTCAAGGTGGACTTCAGAAAAGGAGATAGTTGAAAAGATAAGAAAGATAAAAAGTGAGATAGAAAATGCAAAAAATATTATAGAAAAGGCAGAAAGAGAGGGAGACCTGGATAAGGCAGCTGAATATAAATACGGAAAACTTATTGAACTGCAGAAGAGATTAGAAGAAGAAACGAAAAACTTAAAGAAGATACAGGGGAAAGAGGGAGCACTTTTAAAGGATGAGGTTACAGAAGAGGATATAGCAGAGATTGTTTCAAAGTGGACAGGAATACCTGTTTCAAGGATGCTTGAAGGAGAGGTTGAGAAACTTATAAAGATGGAAGAACGTCTTTCTAAAAGGGTAGTGGGACAGGATGAAGCAATAGTTGCTATCTCAAATGCTATCAGAAGAAACAGGGCAGGGCTATCAGACCCAAGAAGACCTATTGGTTCTTTTATCTTCCTTGGTCCTACAGGTGTTGGGAAGACAGAACTTGCAAAAGCACTGGCAGAGGTTCTATTTAATGATGAAAATGCACTTGTCCGTATTGATATGAGCGAGTATACAGAAAAATATTCAATCTCCCGTCTTATAGGTGCCCCTCCTGGCTATGTAGGTTATGAGGAAGGTGGGCAACTTACAGAGAAGATAAGAAGACGGCCTTACAGTGTAATACTTCTGGATGAGATAGAAAAGGCACACAGTGAAGTATTCAACCTTCTTTTACAGGTTCTTGATGATGGACGGCTTACCGATGGCCAGGGGCATACTGTTGATTTCAGAAATACAGTAATCATAATGACCTCAAACCTTGGCAGCCAGTATATCACAATGTTTAAAGATGAGGAGGCAATGAGGGAAAGGGTGATGGATGTTGTTAAGTCATCTTTTAGACCTGAGTTTTTGAACAGGGTAGATGAGGTTATTATATTCAGAAAACTTAAGAAAGAAGACCTGTTGAAAATAGTTGATATACAGATAGGTTATTTACAGCATCGCCTTGAACAGAAAAAGATAAAGATATCTTTTTCAGATGCAGCAAAAAACTATCTTGCTGAAAAGGGCTATGATGAGATATATGGAGCAAGACCACTCAAACGGCTTATCCAAAGAGAGATAGAAAACCCACTTGCCTTAAAGGTCCTTTCAGGAGAAGTAAAAGAGGGAGATGGAGTACTTGTAGATACAAAAGATGGGATACCTGTTTTCAATATAAATTCAAAAGCATAAAATATATTGTTTGGCTGCTTCCTTTTGGTTACAGGATAAAACTTGAAGAAGAACTTGAAGGTTTCTTTCTGTAGAACCTTTATTTTTAAGCAGAATCTCGTAGCCCTTTTCTCCAATCTTTTTACATTCATCAGGAGATTCAAGCAGTCGTACTGCTTCATTATATAATTGATGATAGTCCTGTACCTCTATTCCACCGCCACCTTCCTTTATCTTTTTCCATTCCTCTTTGAAATCCCAGTGATAAGGTCCATATAAGACCGGCTTTTTAAAGGCAAGTGGCTCAATGGGATTCTGACCACCCCACCTGTGTAAACTCCCGCCAACAAAGGCAAATTCAGAGATAGCATAGAAGTTGTTAAGTTCTCCATATATATCAACAACAATAATAGAGTATTTTTTATTACCTGGCATCTCACTTTTTCTTATGTATTCCATCTGTCTGTTTTTTAAGATGTTATATACCCCTGTCTTATCAAGGTATCTTGGAACAATCACTATCAATATATCCTCAAACTTCCTCAAAAGTTTTTCAGCGATATCAATAATCGGTTCTTCTTCTCCAGTATGGAGTGAGCCAAATACGACAATACGTCTTTCTTTTTCTACTTTCAGTGTTTCCCTTACCTTCTCTGGATTTATTGTTTTGCCCATCTCATATGCAAGGTCAAACTTCATGCTTCCCACCACCCTTATCTTACTTTTTTCGGCTCCTAAATATATCAGTTTTTCTGCTTCTTGTTCTGAGCGCATTGTAATTGCTGAAAATAGTGAAAGGACCTTTCTTGAGAAGAACCTGAACTTTTTATATTTTGGATAAGAAAAAGGAGATAACCTTCCATTTATAAGGACAACTGGTATCTTCTGTTTACTTGCGAGATAAAGCAAACTGGGCCAGAGTTCTGTTTCTACTATAACTATAAGTTCAGGATTAATCTTCCTTATAGCATTTTTCATTACAGGGTAAAAGTCCACAGGGAAAAAAAGGTATTTCAAACCGGGCAACTTTTTCTCAGCAACATGCCTTCCTCTCTTTGTTGAAAATGTAACCACTATATTGTTTTTGTTTTCATCCTGCAGTCGTTTCAAAAGAGGGGTTATAGAAAGGAACTCCCCTATGGAGACAGTATGTATCCAGATATTCTTTTGTTTTTTAAATTCTTCTTTAATTTCCTCATCATATATACCAAGCCGTTCTTCAAGGCAGTTTGGAAAATTTTTATCTGATTTTATATCCTTCCATATAAAAGGCAAGAAGAGTATAAAT
>JAMWBP010000185.1 GCA_023819365.1 Candidatus Omnitrophota bacterium | reverse complement strand
ACGATAAAATTTTATATAGATTTTTAATGAAGCAATGGGGATAGTTGATTTTTGTCCTGGTAAAATGGTAGAATGAGATATCTCTCACCCTACCCCAGCGGGGAGAGGTACCCCTCACCCTAACCCTCTCCCCTCTGGGGAGAGGAGAAAGGGGAGGGGAAAGAGGGGAAGGAGTAGTGTAGAACTATGTAGCGGTGCGATTCATCGCACAATTCGTGGCATGAATGCCACCGCTACAAAAAATGGTGTAGCGGTCGGATTTATCCGACAAAATTCGTGCCATAAATGGCACCGCTACAAAAAATGGTGTAGCGGTGCGATTCATCGCACAAAATATTTACTGCTCTATAAGGAGCGGAAAGGAGGGTTAGTATGTACGGTGGTTATGAGCCGGTTAAAGAAGTAGCGCAGAAGTTCTGGAATGGAGTGTCTCGGGTATTAGGTGCTTTTGTTGTGTTCATCATTGGCTGGATAGTGGCAAAGTTTATAAAGTTACTTATCACAAAATTATTTAAGTTTCTACAGGTAGATAAACTCTCAGAAGAAACAGGGCTCAAGACAATGCTGGAAAAGGGGAATATAACAAAGGATATCTCAGAACTTATAGGTATTGCTGTCTACTGGATTACAATGCTTGTGGTTATCTTCATCGCAGTAAAATTTGCCGGTGTAGATATACCAAGTTCTGTTGTGGATGGATTGCTTGCTTTTATCCCTAAATTCATTCTGGGGTTGCTGATATTTCTCTTTTCCATATTCCTTGGTAATTTCTTCAGTGGCATTGTCCGGACATCTACAGGTAATATCGGTATTCAAAAGGCATCTCTGTTAGGGAAACTTACACAGATTGCTATTGTAGTTTTTGGAACTGTAATAGCATTGCAACAGATAGGGATTGCTGCAGAATTTATTGGTAATGTATTTATCATTATTCTTGCAGCAGTTGCCTTTGGCCTTGCACTTGCTTTTGCATTGGGTGCAAAGGATATTATAAAGGAGTATCTTGAAGGATTTTTGAAGAAGAAAGACGATACAAAAATGTAGCGGTCGGATTTATCCGACAAAATTCGTGCCATAAATGGCACCGCTACAAAAATTGGTGTAGCGGTGCGATTCATCGCACAATTCGTGGCATGAATGCCACCGCTACAAAAATTTAACAATGTGGGGCGCATAGCTCAAGGGCAGAGCACCGTGCTGATAACGCGGGGGTTCGTGGTTCGAATCCACGTGCGCCCATTTTTAGTGTATCCGGGAGAAATGATGAAAAAATCTATATATGTGTTTCCTGTATTTTTAATATCATTTATACTTCAAGGACAGAATAATTCTGTCTCGCAGTACAAAGGCATTGACTTTTTCAGTGTAAAAGTTTTCTCTTCTATACAGGGAGAGATGAAACAGACAGGGTTCTATGTCCCGGAGAGTTATATCCTCGGGATAGACGATGAGATAGTAATTAATATATGGGGAGTGGTTGAAGAAGAACACCAAAAAAAGATAGACAATGAAGGGGCTATATTTATTCCTGGTATAGGGAAGATTTATATTGAAGGTAAGTCATTGGGAGAGGCAAAGGATATCATACAGAGAAAAATTTTAGAAAGATATAAAAATGTTTCTGTTTCTGTTACCACAGGTGCTATAAGAAAACAGGAGGTCTTTGTTTTAGGAGAGGTAAAAAAACCTGGTAGTTATACAGTCACTCCTATGACCAGTATCCTTGAAATACTTGCATTAGCAGGGGGACCAAAAGATAAGGGAAGTTTAAGGAATATAAGAATAATAAAGAAGAGGGATGGTTCTATCCAGGAATATGACCTATATCCTCTTTTTATATCAGGGGAAAAGGCCCCGGAAGTACAGTTATCTCAGGGAGATATCATCTTTGTGCCTCTGGTTGAATCTCTTGCAGGTATCTCAGGAGCAGTAAAAAGACCTGCTGTCTATGAATTAAAGGGAATTTCAACAATAGATGATGTTATAAAACTTGCAGGCGGCGCGCTTCCAAATGCTGATTTTTCACGGCTGCAGGTTGAAAGGATTGACAGAGAAAGAGGAAAAGTTTTGATAGATGTTGACCCTGCGAAAACAGAATCTTTCAAGGTTGAAAATATGGACCTTATTATTCTACCACCACTCCCTGATAATCTCTTTTATATTGTTTCTCTACAGGGATCTGTAAGACGGCCCGGGGAGTATGGATGGAAAAGAGGTATGAGGGTAAGCGATATATTAAAAGAAGAGGACTTTCTACCATATGCGCTTAAAGAAAAAGCAGAGATTGTAAGAACAGAGGAAGATGGTTCAAAAAAGGTTATAGTAATCTATCCTGATAGGATTTTTAGAGGCGAGAGTGAATATGATATCAACCTTTCTCCTATGGATAAAATTCTTGTCTATTCGCAGGAACGGCTTGAGAAAAAAGTTACCATTTATGGACAGGTGAGATATCCAGGAGAATATGTTGTTGTAAGAGGAGACCGACTGAGTGACCTTGTGAAAAGGGCTGGTGGGTTTACAACATATGCTTATCTACCGGGTATTGTATTTCTACGTGAGACCATAAGGGTAGAAAAGGAGAAGCAGATTACCTCATTTATAAAAGAGAAAGAAGAGATGTTAAAAAAAGAATATGAAAGGACAGAAGGTGCCTATGATAAACAACTTATCCAACAGGCACAGATATACCTTGAGCAAATGAAAAATATGGAAGTAAAAGGGAGGATACCTTTAAATATCACTGATGAGAAGATACTACTTGAAGGAAGTAATGAGTATGATATACCACTGGAAGATGGGGATGTGATATATGTGCCTGTTAGACCTATCTCTGTTGCAGTTACAGGAGAGGTAAATCTGCCTACAAATATAGTTTTCAATAAGAGATACACACTAAACAACTATGTACAGAAGGCGGGTGGCTATACAAAAAATGCTGATA
>JAMWBP010000184.1 GCA_023819365.1 Candidatus Omnitrophota bacterium | reverse complement strand
TGTTGTTAACACTTTAGTTGTTAGTGGTTCTTTTTCTGAGAAACAGCTTCAAAAAACTCTTTCTGATATTATGGCAAAAGTTGAATTTTTTAGAGCTAAAATGAACGATTTTATTAAAGCTGTTGAACAAGGAGGGGAGTATTACATATTGTTATCAAGGTTTATATCAACTCCTTCGCTTCTTTCTAATGAAGGAAATAAGAAGATTATTGAAAGAAAAGTTATGATAATGAATGGAGTTTGTTTTGAATTTATAAATGGTTTTAAGGATCTTTTTAAAGCAATGTACAAAATTTTATCTTTTGTGGTTGAAGATATTTATGCACCGTTTCCAAAAACTGTTGTTAATATACATAGGATTAAAGGAGCTGGCAATAAGGAGTTTATAGAAAGTATAGAGAAATCCGTTGAGAAATTGAATTCATTTTTTTCGTTAATTACGTTGTTTGTGGAGGAGTAATGGGTATTTCTAATATTAAGGATTTACTAAATGATGATTTGGTTGGTTTTCTGGAAAGTGATAATATTGAAAATTTGAGAAAGGCGGTTGAAATCTGTAAGGATGTCAGACCTATCATCTTTTCTCAGATAATTGGAGATGAGGTAATCCAACTGGTAAAAGAGCAGAATCTCCCTGTTGTTGTAAAGGGCAACCATCTTAAAGATATAACACAGAATGTTCAGAAATTACAGGATGCAGGTTTGAATGACATATTGATTTATTTAGAGAACAATAATATCTCTGATACTTTCAAAAACATTATCTTTATCAGAAGGGCATCTATCTTGAAGAAAATAAAAGAACTGGGATATCCTGTATTAACAATACCTCCCTTCTTGACTGA
This sequence comes from Candidatus Omnitrophota bacterium, assembly GCA_023819365.1. Classification (GTDB taxonomy): domain Bacteria; phylum Ratteibacteria; class UBA8468; order B48-G9; family JAFGKM01; genus JAAYXZ01. Next base: position 2,120 of record JAMWBP010000184.1, on the reverse strand, counting down.
TGACTATTTAAAGGAAGGAATTTTTGCTTCAATCTTTATTGCAAAATATGGAAGTATTGTACTTCTCTCAAAAATACGTGGTGAGGTCCTTTTTCCTTTGCTGATTGAACGACTTAATATATTTACTGACCCACAAAGGCCAATGACGACATCCGAAGGAATTTATGAGATTGGAAAACCTGATGAGAACTCTCCTGTATTTGTAACAACCAATTTCTCACTAACATACTTCATCGTTTCAGGTGAAATTGAAAACTCAAAAACATCTGGTTATCTATTGGTTCAGGATACTGAAGGGCTATCAGTACTTACTGCATGGGCAGCAGATAAGTTCAATGCAGGAACTATTGCTAACCTGGTAAAGAAAACGAAGATAGAAGAAAAGGTAAAGAAAAGAACCCTTATAATTCCAGGGGTTGTGGCACAGATTTATGGTGAACTAGAAGAGGAACTACCTGGATGGAAGATTCTTCTTGGGCCAAGAGAAGCAGCGCATATTCCCACATTTTTAAGAAATACAGAGATTTAAAGGAGATATAGATATGGTATTGATAGGAGAAAATATAAACATAATGAATAAACAGGTAAAGGAATCCATACAGAAAAGAAGGAAGGAAACTATTCAAAAGATAGCGATTGAGAGCGAGAGAAATGGCAGCGATTATCTTGATTTGAATATTGGTCCTGCAAGAAAGGAGGGACCATCTTTGATGGAATGGATAATAGAGACAGTCAGAGAGGTCTCACATCTACCTCTATGCCTTGATACTACCAACATAGAGGCATTGAAGGTTGGACTTGAAATGGAAGGAGAAACAGCAATTATAAATTCAATACAGGCAGTTGAAGAAAGGATGGAACAGATGCTTCCTCTTGTGAAAAAATATAATTGTAAATTTATAGCGCTGTTATTAGGAAAAGAAGGGATGCCAAGAGATGAAAATGAGAGAGGAGCGATAGCAGCAAATTTTCTTGCAAAGATAGAGGAGTATGAAATCCCACCATCCAGTGCATTTTTTGACCCCATTGTTCTACCTGTGAGATTTCAACAAGAACAGGTGGTTGCTACCCTTGAATTTATGAAGATGTTCAGGGAACTTTTCCCTGATTGTAATTCAACCTGTGGACTTTCAAATGTCTCAAATGGTGCACTGAACAGCTTGAGAGGGCTCATTAACAGAACATACCTTGTTATGTTATGGAAATATGGAATGACAAGTGCTATTATTGATGCCCAAGACATGGAATTAATTTCTATTATTAGGGGTGAGAGGGAAAATATTAAAGACCTAATATGGAAGGCAATGGAAGAAGAAGTTGACCTATCAGGTCTTTCAGAAGAGGAAAGAAACTATGTGAAGACAGTTTATATTCTTCAAGGGAAATCCATTTATTCTGATTCTTATCTAAAACTTTAGGCTCACATTACCGGTGGCATCTCAAGGGATGGATGTTTTTTCTCCTGTAAAAATGATAGAATCTCTTCCTCAGTAGTTCCTATGGTCTCATCTGCAATTCTATCAAGTAAGTCAGGCATTCCAACTTCTTCTGCTCTTTTTATAAATCTTTCTTTTATTTCCTCTTTCAACATCTTTGGCATCCATACAATTCTTAAAATTCCCCCTTCTGCCTGGAGAAATTTTCTCTGAGTTATGTTAAATTTTGAATGGCCAAGAAATCCGGGTATCTGTCTTCCTCCCCCTACATTACCTGCAAGTGTTGTAAACTTCATTCCAGAAGGTGTTTCACCCTTATAGTCCCTGTTAACTGTCATAAACCCATTACATAAAGGCAAGACAACAGCAATACACTCACAACAGCCACAGGTAGTCATAGGGTCCATCATTAAACTATAAACACTCACCCTTTCAATCATCCCCCTGCTTGCCTTTTTTACAAACTCATTAACTCCTTCCCACTGGCCATATCTTTCATCAAGAACCCTACCTTTTCTAACGGGCTGGTTTGGTCCCTGAGGATTTATCCTGTTTGATGCACGACAATCAAGATAAGAAAAAGCACCACATAACCCTGTCCTTTCAGGAGTAACTATACAGACATGACTTGGCGCAAATGACTGACATAAAGTACAGGAATAAAACTCTTCCACTTCTTCATCT
>JAMWBP010000183.1 GCA_023819365.1 Candidatus Omnitrophota bacterium | reverse complement strand
TATTCCTCTTGCAGTCATATCTCTTCTTATAGCAGTTTTGCTATCTTTCCCTGTTGCGTTTAGATGGTATCTTCTTCTCAGAGGGCAGACAGAACAGAACAGGATACGATACATAAATATCTGGAAACTCAATATGGTAGGGATACTTTTCAACAACTTTTTACCGACAGGTGCCGGAGGAGATATAGTAAAGGTATTTTACCTTGTCAGGGGAGAAGAAAATAAACTTATTTTAGGTAGTTCTGTCATTATAGACAGGTTTATAGGTGCCCTTACAGTTATAACAATGGGAGTTGTTGCAGGATTGTTAACTCCGGATATCACTGTAAAAGTAAAGTGTTTCCTTTTATTTCTAATCTTTTTTTTATTCTTTGTGTTTATGTTCTTCTCACATAGGCCTTTTGCAGACATCTTCTATTTAAAGGTTAAGAAATTTATCCCCGGCAGGTTAAAAGGAACCCTTGAGAATATATACAGCGCCTTCAACAGATACTTTTCTGCGACAAGATATTTTTTATATGCCATTCTCGTAAGTTTTTTCTTACAGTCAATATCCATTTTAAATAACTACCTTATGTCTATTTCTATCCTCTGGAACCAGTCAGGAAATGTTTCTATTTCTATGTTTTTTATATATATCCCTCTTATCTGGACAGCGACACTTGTGCCGTCCCTTGGTGGACTTGGCATAAGAGAATTTACCTATGTTTATTTTTTTTCACCCTTCATTGGAAAAGAAAATGCCTTTGCTCTTTCTATTGTATTTCTTTTAAGTGTTATTATTCAGAGTATTATCGGAGCGGTTATAGTCATCTTATTAAAAGAAAGGTAAAATAGTCCTTTCAGATGCATTAACAACCTTTACTTTTTTAAGTATCTCCATCACATCTCTTCTTTCCGGCATACTGGTTCCTTCTTTTAAAACTTTTGCTGTTCCAGCAGCCACAGCCAGTCGCAGACATTCTTCCTGTGGCTTATTTTTACAATACCCGTAAAGGAAACCTGCAAGGAAGGTATCTCCACAACCAATGGTACTTAATACCTTGACAGAAGGGGGCCTGCCATAAAGGAAGTGTGTACTGGAAAAAAGGACTGCTCCTTTTTCACCATTGGTTAAAAGGATATTGGACATACCATGAGATACAAGATATTCTAATATATTTTTAAGTGTCCTAAATGAACTTATCCGCCTCCTTACAGTTCTGCTTAACTCCCAGAGATTCGGCTTTATAATATGTGGCTTTTCCTTTATCCCTTCTTCCAGAACATCTCCATCTGCATCAAGGACAACAATACCTCCTTTTGTCTTCACTTTTTTGATTATCTCTCTATAGATATCCTTTTCCACTCCAGGAGGAATGCTTCCAGATATAGAAACAATATCTCCTTTTGAGATTTTAAGAGAATATATGAGATTAAGAAAGGCATCCTTTTCCTTTTTTGATATTAAAGGACCTTTCTCATTAATTCTTAAAACCTCTTTACCTGCAATAAAGTTGAATATGCTTCTGGTATTTTCTTTGATAGGGACATATCTGAAAGGAACTTTCTCTTCTTCAAGAAGTTTCTTTAGAATTTTTCCATTTGGACCACCGAGAAATGTGAGTGCCTCACAAGGATACCCAAGGATATTGAGCATCCGTGCAACATTGAGTCCCTTACCGCCAGCATCAACGCGTGATTTTTCTATCCTGTTGATATCATCAAATCTGATGGAACTGAGATAGAATGTATTATCCACAGAGGAATTGAAAGAAAGGGAATAGACAGCAGGATGGGAAGACATTTTTATCTTACAGGTGCCCTCCTTTCTTTTCTTGCTTTTCTTTTGCGCCTTATCTGGCTGGGTTTCTCGTAAAACTCTTTTTTCTTTAATTCTTTTATAATCCCCTCTCGCTCTACCTCCCTTTTAAACTGCTTAAATATTCTTTCAAAGTCAGGGTTTCGCCTCATTAAATAATTTTCACCTCCAATCTTTAAGAAAGTCAATGGAATTATTCTCTTGAAATCCCTTTTGACTTTCTTGTATGGTAATTTTATATTAATTGCAACATTCTTGAACCATTGGAATTGTTGAAGTTCCAATAGTTATACACTGTCTATGATGAATATCTTTGCCCCGCAGTGTTTACACTTTTTCTCCTCTGATGTATAACTATCCACCATAAAACAGTTTCTGCACCTTATCGTCCTTTTTTCAAGTTTTTCCTTCTTTTCAATTCTTTTCTCTTTTTTTGTCATATACCCCTTAAATTTTTATTATAACCTTTTCTACAAGTTCTGTCAATCTTGGTTCAGCCCGTGAGGCAACCTCAATTATTTCATCCAGGGATACTGGTTTTAAGGCATCAGGTAGACACATATCGGTTATTACCGAAACACCGAATATTCTCAATCCTGAATGGACTGCTGCAATAACCTCAGGTACAGTCGACATACATACCATATCCGCACCTATCATCCGTAAAAAACGGTATTCTGCCCTTGTCTCTAAATTTGGTCCTGTAAGTCCTACAAGGACACCCTTTTTTACAGGAATCTTAAGGTCAAGTGCTGTATTTTCAGCCAGTTTTATCAGTTCTGTGTCATATACCATACTCATATCGGGGAACCTTGGTCCAAATCTTTCATCGTTATATCCAATAAGAGGATTATACCCCATAAGGTTTATATGGTCGGTTATAATAACAAGGTCGCCCCTGGAAAAAAGAGGATTCAGCCCTCCTGCAGCATTTGATTCAACAAGGGTTTTTATCCCCAAAAACTTCATTACCCTTATAGGAAGTGCTATCTGTAAGGCAGAATAACCCTCATATAGATGGAATCTGCCCTGCATTGCTACAACATTTTTCCCTGAAAGTTCTCCAATCACAAGGTTCCCTGTATGTGACTTTACCGTAGAAAGAGGAAAGTGTGGAATATCTTTATAGGGAATAACTACATCTTTTTTTATTTTATCAGCCAGTTTGTCCAGTCCTGTTCCAAGTATAATACCTATATCAGGTTTC
>JAMWBP010000182.1 GCA_023819365.1 Candidatus Omnitrophota bacterium | reverse complement strand
ACCTTTTCAAATAAATATTTTCCACTTTTAAAAACAATTTTAAATTTCCCTTTTTCACTCCTGACAATATCTATAATACTTTCAAAATCTTCAAATTTCATTCTTTCTGTAATATATAAAATCTCTTTCTTCATAAATCCGCTCCTTTTATTCAACACCTACTAATTGATTTGTAATGATAATTTCTTTAACTGATTGAAAAAAGACAAAGGTATATTTCCATCTTCTGAAGGAGGGGGAAAGTCATATGTAATGGCTCCTCCAAAAGAGTTAATATGTTTTGTATAACTGATTAAAAATTCATCTGTAAACCTTGGAGAACCTCTTGCCCAGCAACCACCAATAAATGTAAGTATATGATACTGAGCATTTTTTATAAATCTACCAAGAGGGATAACACATGGTTCAATTCCATTAACCGGCAAAGCACCTGCTATCTCTCCAGCAGTATAGTCCTCATACTCAGTTAAAGATATTATAGGAACTTTAACCCCTGGATTAAAAGCAACTATACTATCTAAATTTCCACTTCTTGCTGATTCGGCAAAACTTTTGAAATTTGGCTCATCTGGAAAATTATACATTTTATCAGAGTAATAACATCCATCAAACCACCATCCACTCACAAGTTTTCCCCATCTTTTTGACCACTCTCTTATTATACTTTCCCAATATATTTGAAAGTCAGTCAATCTTTCATCTACTCCCTCTTGGACTTTATATTGGTCATCTCTTAAGCCCCACTTAGGGCCTTTCCAGATCGGTGTACACTTCAGTTTTTCAAGAGCATATATGTCATTAAGGGGTGCTTGGGATGGTAAATAAGTTATTAATCTTATATCTTTTTCTCCAAGTTCTTCTCCTAAGTCCTTTATCAAATCCCTTTTTGACAATCTACTTGGCTTTCTTTTTACAATTTCATCATATGTTTCATTTGGACTACAATAAAAACCTGAATTCTGCCCTATTGAAAATATAAGCCATCCACATTTTATTTCAGACAATTGCTTTACAAAATTTTTAACATCAAATTTATCAACTCTTCTATTCCATTCTTCAGGAGATAAATCAACTGGGTCAAGGCAACTTGGAAGATCAGCAAGATAATGAACCATTACACCCCATTTTCTTTCATACAACCATTCTGCTCTGTGTTTCATTTTTTCATCAATTTTCATACATTTCTACTTCATATACTTCTGCTTTTGTACCAGGTTTTACTTTTGATATTAAGACCTTCATCTTTACGGTTTTTATTTTTTCATCAAATTTAAACTCTATCACATCTTCTTTATTATCCTTTACTTCTCCTATCTTTTGCCAATCTCCCTTTTTCCATACATATAATTCCATATCTTCAATCGTAGATGAATATATCTTAACTCTTTTGAATTCAGGGACAAAAGTCAAAAATCTCATCTCTATAAATGATGGATTTTGTAGAGAAGTTGGCTTTGTCCAGGATGCCCAGCCGTATGTATCTGTCATCCCATCTGTTAAAGTAAATAAAAACATATTTGAAATATAAGTATCTGAACTACTAAATTCCATCTCTCTACCTTTTCCATATAGGATATTCCCTTTCTTCTTAAATCCTTCCTTTATCTCTTTTATTTCCTTTTTCAATTCTTCCACTTTCTTTAATTCTTTTCCTATTTCAGGATATGCAAGTATGTGGACCTGATATGGATAAAAATTTAAACTTATTCTTCCATCTTTTACATCAATGACTTCATTTTCTCTAAATCCATATAATTTTTTTACTCCTTTAAGTCCTTCCGAATATATCTCATCTTTCTGAGGAATTTCTGTCATATTAACTGCAATAAGCAAAACCTTTCCATCTTTTTCTTTTATTAAAACATCTATATCATTATTTTTATTTTCAAATTTTAGTTTCTCATCTGGATGTGGAAGTAAAAATTCTTCAAGTATTGAAATTGTTTGATATATAAAATCAACCCCAAGTCGGAGGTCAACACAATTTAAATGGTCGTAATATATAAATGGTGTTAAACCTTTTGCTCCATTTACTATACTTGTCCATACCATACAGTTAAACTCATCAAATGTTGGATAATCCGCAAATCTATCCATTAAACTGTATGTAAATGCTTGAGGTGTGCACCAGGCAGGTATCTTATTTTTACTTGTCTCATATACCTCTCTTATCACTTCTTTAATTTTTCTTATACTCCCCATCTTCCTTTTTCCACTATCATCAACGCTCGGATTTAAATATGGATGAGGATTTAATATATCTGCACATTCTGTATATCTTTTGGGCTCTCTTGTTATTATCATTACAGGATGGTATGGGTCTTTTTCTTTAATATACTCGTACATATACTTTAAATAAATAGAAGAAATGCCTCTACACTCTGGTTCATCACATAAATAGTAAAACCATATATTTGGGTCTTCTTTTGCCTTTTCTATTCTATAATCAAGCATATTAAAGACAAATTCATGTGGTTTTACATCCTGTTTTATCCTATTTCTTTCTTCTTTAGCGATTTTCTCCAGTTCTTCCCTTTTTATTCCATATTTATCAAGGAATTCTTTATCCCGGAATAATTCTCCTAATCTTTCCGCCTCAACTCCAATCCAGCATCCCCAGGTGTTTACATATTCACTGTTTGGCCTATTTCCATATTTATTTCTTATTGCTTGACTGACAAGATAATATTCATTTCCATACCATCCACGAACAAATATTGGTTTTCCATTAACAACAAGGTTTAAATTTTCATCTATATATACATAACTTCCTTTTTCTGGTTTAGAGAGTTTTCTTATCTTTACTTCTTTTTTATCTATTATTCCTTCTTTTCCTGTTATTTCAAAAATTAAGTTGTAATCACCTTCTTTCAAATCATCTGCTTTTATTCTAAATTTTGTTTCTTTCCCTCCTTTTAAATCTATCTTCCTTGAAATACTATCCCCTTTAAGTTCTAATTTCACCATTGAACCTTTTATTTTATCCTCTGGAATATTTATATATACTTTCC
>JAMWBP010000181.1 GCA_023819365.1 Candidatus Omnitrophota bacterium | reverse complement strand
CATCTTTATTTGCCTTTCTCTATCTCTCATATTTACCCCCTTCTTTTAAAATAAAAAATCCCCCTTCCTTATATATTATATTTCTTGTTACCTGTCTCTGGTAGTTTTATCATTTTTTTTATCTTTAAGAAAATATTTTATGAATTTTTTTGAGGTTTTCTTTTATTTTGATTCCCTGCGGGCATCCCTCCTCACATTTTCCACATTCTTTGCAGGCATCTGCCTTCTGTCTTTTATCATCTTTTTTATTACCGATATTTTGATACATTTCTCTGTAAGTATATGAGCCAGTGATGAGAAATTTATTGTAAAGGTTAAAAATTTCAGGGATAGGTATTTCCTGTGGACAGGGAAGACAGTATTGACATTCAGTACAGGGGATTTCTTCTTTTTCTTTTCTCTTGTTTATAACTTCATCAATTAGATGTTTCTCTTCTTCTGTTAAAAAATTATGGGAACTTGCAGTCATTACATTTTCTTCAACCATCTCAATTGAACTCATACCTGATAAAGCCACAGAGACATTTTCATTTGCAAATACAAATTTTAAGGCAATTTCGGATGGACTTTTATACCTTCCTTTAAAGATATCCATCAAAACAGGAAAGTCAGCCAGCCGTCCACCACCAACAGGTCCCATCACAGCAATACCTAACCCTTTTTCTCTTGCATATTGGATTGCATCTTCATTGGCTCTATCAAGAATATTATACTGACATAAAACAGTTTCCATTTCAGGGGCAGTGTCTATAATTTTTTTCATTATATCAGGTTTATCATGGAAGGAAAAAGAGATGTGCTTTATAAGTCCTTCTTCCTTTGCTTTTAATGCCTCATCTATAAGTTTAAATTTCATCACCTTTTCTGTGAAAAACTGCCAGTTTAAACTGTGGAAGTGATAGAAGTCAATGTACTCAACATCAATCTTTTTGAGTTGTTCTTCTAAAAATCTTCTATAGTCATCTTTTTTTCCCACATTCCACATAGGACATTTTGTTGCTATGTAGACACTATCACGGTATTCTTTTATTGCCTTACCTATTATTATTTCACTCTGTCCTTGACAGTATCCATAGGCAGTATCAATGTAATTAATTCCTAACTCAATCCCTCTCTGTATCATCTTTATTGAGAGTTCTTCATTGATGACTTTATTCCCGTTCACTTCCTTTACAGGAAGTCGCATTGTGCCAAATCCAAGTATTGATACTTCAACCCCTGTCTTCCCAAATTTTCTATATAACATTTCGCTCCTTCATATCCACTTTATATATTATATCCTTTACTGTTACTGTCAAATTTTATTCCCTCTCCCAGCCCCTCACCCTAACCCTCTCCCCAGAGGGAAGAGGACAAAGGTGAGTGGGAAAGGCGGGGAGAGGGATAAAGGGTGAGGGGTACCCATTCCTTCTCCTCTCTCATGGGAGAGAGGGCAGGGTGGGGGGAACTATTGAAAATATACCTTATATATGTTAATTTGTTAAGAGGGGATATATAAAATGAACAACATTTTATTGATAGTTGCGCTTATTTTTCTGTTTATATTTCTTTTTGTTCTGGGCAGAAGGAGAGAAGAGAAAGAGGTGGAGGAAGAGATAAACCTTAAAATCAGGGATATAGAAAATATACTGAGCAGAATAGACCCTCTTATCAGGGATGAGTTTCTCCACAATAGAGAGGAGATGCAGAAAAACTTCAGAGAGACAAGGGAAGAGTTAAACAATGCATTGAGAAGTTTAGGTGAGGTTATATCAGGGACACTTGAAAGGCGGCTTCAGGCATTACAGGATGAAAACACGAAAAAACTGGATGAGATGCGTGCAGTTGTAGATGAAAAACTCCATTCTACACTTGAGAAACGGCTCAGTGAATCATTTAACCTTGTAAGTGAACGGCTTAAGCAGGTACATCAAGGACTTGGGGAGATGAAAAGTTTAGCAACTGATGTAGGAGACCTCAAAAAAGTACTTGCAAATGTGAAAACCAGAGGGATATTAGGAGAGATACAACTGGGTAATATCCTTGAAAGTATCCTTGCACCTGACCAGTATGAGAAAAATATACCTACGGTGGAAAACTCTGGTGAGTATGTGGAGTATGCAATTAAACTTCCTGGAGATGAGGCACCTGTATATCTTCCTGTGGATTCAAAATTTCCACTTGAGGTCTATTATCGGCTACTTGATGCATATGAAAGTGGGAGACAGGAGGATGTACAGAGGGTATATAAAGAATTAGAAAGCGTGATAAAAAAGTGTGCAAAAGATATAAGAGATAAGTATGTAAGTCCACCATCTACTACTGACTTTGCAATACTTTTTGTTCCTGTGGAAGGGCTGTATGCTGAGATTGTAAGACAGCCAGGGCTCTTTGAAACACTTCAAAGAGAGTATAGAGTTTCTGTGGTGGGTCCATCTACATTTGCAGTTTTCCTTAACAGTTTATATATGGGTTTCAGAACACTTGCTATACAAAAGAGAAGTAGTGAGGTCTGGCGAGTTTTAGCAGAGATAAAAAAAGAGTTTGACAAGTTTGGGGAAGTACTAAAAAGGGCACAGGAAAAGATAGAAGGAGCAGGAAAAGATATAGAGACACTTGTAGGAACAAGAACACGCCAGATTCAGGCAAAACTCAAAGATGTAGAATCTCTTTCAGAAACAGATAGAGATAAGATACTTCCTGGGACCTCTACCTGACTTTCTTGTAGATACTTCAAATTTTTGATGTCTATTATTTATACGGGATGGGTATCTGTGAATAATCAATTGCTTCTGGTTTCCCATCCAGTTCAAGAACTATTACTGTGTCATACTTGTCAGGCGGATTTACCGGTAGCCCAGTAATAATAGTTCTGCTATATCTGTCCTTATAAACCTTTAACTTCTTACCTGATGCAAGGATTCTTGCGGAATATACTTTATTTTTTATTCCTGTTATAACGGCTGTATCACCCGGCCATCTAAATATATGCAAATATGCACTGTTCCCTTTTACAGTTGCCATACCTAACATA
>JAMWBP010000180.1 GCA_023819365.1 Candidatus Omnitrophota bacterium | reverse complement strand
CTCTTTCATTACATCTTCTGGATACCCATCTTCTGGAATTAACGATTTTATATTTATCCCTGGCTTTGTAAGATATTTAAAGAGTGTAATCTTTCCATTCTCAAAAGTAATCTTTTCTTTTTTCAACCTGTGTATCAGGTCTTCTATCTTTCTTTTTTTACAAAGTGTTTTCTCCCATTCAGCCGTACTTACAAGTCCAAGTTTATATCCACTTTCTCTCAATCTTATGTCAGCATTATCTTCTCGCAAAAGCAGCCGGTATTCAACCCTTGATGTAAACATCCTGTATGGTTCGTTGGTCCCTTTTATTGTTAGGTCATCTATAAGGACACCGATATAGGCAGATGCTCTATCAAGAATAAATGGTGGTTGGTTTTTAACTTTCAGGGAAGCATTTATCCCTGCGATAAGTCCCTGTGCCGCTGCTTCTTCATATCCTGTGGTGCCGTTTATCTGTCCTGCAAGGAATAGACCTTCTATCTTTTTGGTCTCAAGTGTTGGATAAAGTTGTCTTGGTTCTACAACATCATGTTCTATTCCATACCCATATCTCTCTATTTTTACATCTTCTAATCCCTCTATAGTATGTATAAATCTTTCCTGAACATCAACAGGTAAACTTGTAGATATTCCATTAGGATAATATATATCTGTATCGAGCCCTTCTGGCTCAAGAAATATGTGATGTCTGGTATGGTGTGGGAATTTCACTACTTTGTCTTCAAGTGATGGGCAGTATCTTACCCCGGTTCCTGTAATCATTCCTGTAAAAAGGGGAGAGCGGTTTAGATTTTCTCTTATAACTCTGTGGGTCTCCTCATTGGTATAGGTAATATAACAGGGAACCTGTTGAATTTCAATCTTTTCAGTTGAAAAAGAAAAGGGAACAGGTGGTTCATCTCCATACTGGGATTTAAGTTTGTTAAAATTTATTGTCTTCCCATCAAGTCGTGCGCAGGTTCCTGTTTTAAATCTTAGCATTTCAAAGCCATGCCTTTTAAGACAATCAGAAAGTTTTTTACTTGCTTTTGTTTCTTCAATTCGTCCGCCAGAGATTGTTTCCATACCAATATATATTGTGCCGTTAAGAAATGTTCCAGGAGCAAGTATAACGGACTTTCCAGATACCTTTTCTCCATCTATCTCTACACCTTTTATTTTGTTGCCTTCCACAATAAGATCTGTAACTTCACCTTCAATGACTTCTATATTTCTCTCTCTTTTTATAACTTCCTGCATATAAAGAGAATACCTTTTTCTATCCACCTGCACCCTTGATGACCAGACAGCAGGTCCTTTTGAACTGTTAAGGACTCTGAACTGTATTCCTGTGCTATCTGTGGCTTTAGCCATCTCTCCACCAAGTGCATCAATTTCTTTTACCAGTTGTCCTTTTCCTACACCTCCTACAGCAGGGTTGCAGGACATATAACCAATTTTATCCTTTGTAAAGGTAATAAGGAGAACAGAAAGCCCCATTCTTGCACCAGCAAGCGATGCTTCTATCCCTGAATGCCCTCCGCCTACCACAATGATATCGTAATTTTTCATACCTTAAATTATACTCTAATAGATAAAATTCTGGTATAATGAGTTAAAGATTACATAAATGATATAATTATTAATATGGAAAATCTTACCCCAATGCTAAAACAGTATAATGAGATAAAGAAGGCACATCCGGAATATATACTCTTTTTCCGGTTGGGTGACTTCTATGAGATGTTCTATGAGGATGCAAGGTTGGCATCACGGATCCTGGAGGTTGTGCTTACCTCAAGAAGTGCAGGGAGTTCTGGTAAAGTGCCAATGTGCGGTATTCCTTATCATTCTGCTAGTAGTTATATATCCAAACTTATAAAGGCAGGATATAAGGTTGCAATATGCGAACAGGTTGAAGACCCTGCAAAGGCAAAGGGAATAGTAAAAAGAGAGGTTGTTCGGCTTATTACATCAGGAACATTTATAGATGAGAGTTCCCCAGATTCACGGTATATAGCAGCATTATATCCGGACAAAAAACTTATAGGGATTGCTTTCGTGGACTATACAGAAGGTGGAACGATGTATACAAATGTTTTTCAGGATACCACAATGATAGTGGAAGTCATTTCAAGGTTTCCTGTTTATGAGTGTATATTTCCTGAAGAAAAAAGAGAAGCAGTTGAGAATATATTCAATACACCACTTCTTAGATGGAAGAAGATAACAATGACATCCTGTGAGGAGTGGATGTTTAATGTAGAAATATCAAGAAAGAACCTCTGTGAACATTTTAAAACAGGGAATCTTGCAGGTTTCGGTATAGAAGAAAAAGAGGGAGCAATAAGGAGTTGTGGTGGACTTCTTGAATATCTAACACAGGTCAGCAGAAAGGACCCTGTACATATCACAAAGATATCTCTTTATACAGGCACGGATTATCTACATATCTCTCCTTCATCTTTTTATGGACTTGAGATAGATGACCTTATCTCTATCATTGATTATACACTAACACCTATGGGAAAAAGAAAATTGAAACAATGGATTTACCACCCGCTTATTGAGGTTAGGAGAATAGAAGAAAGACAGGAAGCAGTCAAGATACTCTTAGAAAATATGGACCTTAAGAGAGATATAACAGATATTTTAAAAGGGACAGGGGATATAGAAAAAGCCCTTTCAAGGATAAGTTGTGGTTATTCTGATATTGTAAAGGATATACTTTTGATTAAGAATTTTCTTGAAAATATCCCGCGATTGAAGAGTGTATTAAAAGTAAAGGAAAATAATTATTTTCTCTTAGATGATATCCCTGGACTGAGGGACTTTCTGTCTATGATAGTTGAAGATGAGATATCCTCCACTGACTATGAGGGTCGGTTTGTAAAAAAAGGATACAGTAGAGAACTGGATGAACTGAGAGATATAAGGGAAAATACAAAGGAACACTTAAGGGAACTACAGAAGAGAGAGATAGAACGAACGGGAATAGGTTCATTAAAGATTGGATATAACACTGTTTTCGGAT
>JAMWBP010000179.1 GCA_023819365.1 Candidatus Omnitrophota bacterium | reverse complement strand
ATCTTTTATTTAAGACATCATTAAATATTTGAAGGTTTTCTTTAGAAGGAATAAGGAACCACCTGGAAAACTCTGATGGAGGAATGGAAGGATTTGTCATTACTATTCCTCCTATTGATTTACATATAATCTTTGAGGAAGATATCCTCCGCTGTGGTAGAATTTTTATATTCTCAAGGATAAATTTTTCCTTTTTAATCTCTACATACGAATTATCCGATTGTTGAAGTTCCAGTATACCATTCCAAAAATGAGAAATCACTGATATATCACCAGAAGAAAAAATAATGGAGATATGGGGACCTAAAATTCCTTTGTCCCATTCTGAACCAAGAAATGGAGAGAATACATAGGGCTTTGTCTTTTTAGTGCCGAATAACTCTTCATATTTTGATTTTGAGGCAGCGGAGAATATTTTTTTAAGGAAGGAGATAAAATGCTTCCTAATATCTTTGTTTTTCTCTATTTTTATAGAACTACCTTTAAAAGTCAAGAAAAACCGCATAATTTTAATTTACTCCAGTTTCTAAAAAATGTCAAATACCCGCACGGATAGGGTACATGGGTATCTATGAAAAGAATTGTCAACCCCTCATAATAAACTCCTTTCCAAAATTTCTTTTTACCAGACCCTATTAAAAGGTTTTATTCCAAGCATCTATTCGTGCTTACCAGCACACGATATTCCATCTGGATTCAGATATCCCAATCACATTTAAGGTCTCTTATGGACCATACCTATGTAAGGACTTACCTGAATAAATCTTTTCCTTTCGCTTGTCTTATAAACTTGTTTATTTTTCAACATATAGTAGATACTTACGCAAAGATTCTGGGCTATTGCTACACGTGCTTTGTTTTTCCCTTTCTTCCTTAATATCTTTTCATATCTTTCCCTTAATACTTTGTCTTTCTTTATTATATGTTCAACCGCTTCTATCAATACCCACTTGAGGGTAGCCTTTTCATAATATCACACCTTCTCCTCTAATTTCTTTGTTATACTCCCACCCCCACCTTCATCCTCCCCCCTGTTAGTGGGAGGAAAATACAAAACAATTCGTGGTATGAATACCGCCGCTACAGATTTAGAGGACCGTCTCAATGGGGAGGAATTTAAATTTTTCTCATCTCTATCCCTTGCCTAAGGTATCTCAATTCCTACAACCATTTTCCTTTTATTACTTCATAGAAGAGATAAGATGTGGTAAGATATAGAAGAAAATGGAAGCAAAAAGGTTTAAGATAAGAAGAAATATATGGCTAACGGAAAAACTGTATCTACTTGAACTGGAAGGAAGTTTTAATCAAACACCTATACCAGGGCAGTTTGTCCATATAAAAATAGAGCCGTTTTTTTTAAGGCGCCCCTTCTCTATTGCAGGATACAAAGATAATTATCTCAAGATATTGTATAGAATTGCAGGCCGAGCGACAGATATACTTGCCCAGAAAAAGGAGGATGAACTTTTAGGTCTTATAGGACCATCAGGTAATGGATTTCCTGTAAACAAAAAGTGGGAAAATGTGTATCTTGCAGCTGGTGGAACAGGTATCGCCCCCCTTCTCTTTCTTGCAGAAACATTAAAAAAGAAAAACTGTAACATCACTTTTTTTTATGGTGCAAGGACATCTGACTGTATCGCCTTCAATATCCTGCCCTATGGAGTTAATTATGTCTTTTCAACAGATGATGGTTCTTATGGGTATAAAGGACTTGTCGGAGATATATTAAAAAGATATATTATGGAAAATGGAGTCCCTGATGTAATATACTCCGGAGGACCTTATGAAATGTTAAGAAAAATCGCAGAAATATCAAAAAAATATAATCTCTCTGCTTTCGTCTCTCTTGAAAACAGGATGGCATGCGGGGTAGGTATCTGCTATGGATGTGTTACAAAAATAAAGTGTAAAGATGGATGGGAATATAAAAGGGTATGCAAAGATGGACCTGTATTTAATACGGAAGAGGTATTATGGGAATAAAACCTTTAGAGGTTAAATTAGGACGACTTTCTCTTAAAACACCTATAATTATGGCAAGTGGGATATTCAGTTATGGCGAGGTAAATCTTAACTATATTGACTATAAAAAGTTGGGAGCAATAACAACAAAGACAATGACCTTTAATCCAAAGAAAGGAAATCCACAGCCACGTATATGGGAGACACCTTCGGGTATGATAAACTGTATTGGACTACAGAATCCGGGAATAAAGGAATTCATTAAGAAAAAACTCTACTCAATAAATATTTCCGGAGTCAAAACGATTGTAAGTATATCAGGAGAAAATATAGATGAGGTAAAAAGAATAACAGACCTGCTTGTCAAACAGGGAGTAAACGCAATAGAACTCAATCTTTCTTGTCCAAATGTCAACAGAGAAAATATGATGGTATCTCAATCCCCTGATGATACATATTCTTTTGTAAAGGCAGTGAGAGATATAGATGGTGATATAACACTTATAGCAAAACTCTCACCTAATGTTACAGACATTACAGAAACAGCACTGGCTGCTGAAAAAGGCGGTGCGGATGTTTTAAATCTAATCAATACTGTAAAGGCAGTCGCTGTTGATATTGAAAAAAAGAGAATTATTGAAGGGGGACTTTCTGGCCCTGCTATAAAACCAATAGGACTACGGGCGGTCTTTGATGTGTATAAAAAGGTACAAATTCCGATAATAGGTACAGGGGGTATAACAACTGGACAGGATGCTCTTGAATATATTCTTTTAGGAGCAAGTGCTTTAGGGATTGGTAGTGGACTTTTTTCCAATCCATATCTTATAGATAAGATATATCATTATTTAATTAAATTTCTCAAAAAAAATAATATAAAAAAAATCACCAATGCCACAGGGCTTCTAAATGAAAAAAAATATAAAGGAGCAGAAAAGAGATAAAATTAATCCCTGGCAGGGACTTGTTATTATCAGTATCTCTATATTTGTATTCTTAAGATTTTTTGTTGATGGGCTCAGTTATCCCGGCTATAATCTTGTATGGAACACA
>JAMWBP010000178.1 GCA_023819365.1 Candidatus Omnitrophota bacterium | reverse complement strand
GATTTTACAGAACTTGGAAAGTACTTTGATATGCCAGTTAGAACTTATTCAACAGGAATGAGAGCAAGATTAGCCTTTGCTCTTAGCATGGCTTTTGATTTTGATTACTATATTATTGATGAAGTAATCGTTGTTGGTGACACAGAGTTTAGAAAGAAGTGTAATACGATATTGAAGGAAAAACTTCAAAGGTCAAACCTTATCATTGCATCACATAAGATAAATTCTTTAAAGGATTTATGCCATATATTTGCTATACCCTATAAAAGAGATATTGTAATTTTTGAAGACTTCAAGGAGGCTTCCAAGTTTTATGAACATGCCTGCAAGAATGGCGGATTTAGGAATATTTAATCTTTGGAAAAGATATGCTCTATTTTTTATAGTAGTTTTAATACCTCTTGCTTTGATTTCTGTTTATTATGTTTTTATAGCCTCGGATATATATGTAAGTGAAGCAAAGATAACGGTTAAACAATCGGGGCAGATTCAAAGTGCACTTAATATTTCTATTCCTCTTTTAGGAAACCCTCTGGTAAGGGAGGATGCTTTATTACTACAGGAATATATACTATCCTATGATATGCTTAATCATCTTGAGAAAACTCTAAAGATATCAAAATTTTATCAGGATGAAAACATTGACTTTATAAAAAGGCTTCCAAAGAAATTCACTCGTGAAGAGTTTTTCAAGTATTACAAAAAGAATATAGTAAAAGTTCAATACGATGATCACAACTCGGTCTTAATTGTAAATGTTTACGCCTTCAAACCAGAGATTGCATATAAAATAAATAATGAAATCATCCTACAGTGTGACAAGTATATAAATGACATTTCCCATAGGATAGCAAAGGAGCAGATGGATTTTGTGGAAAAAGAATTGCTATATGCTTATCAAAAAAAGCAAAATGCGGTTAGTAGTCTTGTAAGATTTCAAAACACTCATAGGGTGGTGGATCCTCAGCAAGAAATTCAAGCAAATCTTGCTATAATATCAAATTTGGAAAGTCAATTAGCTATTCAAGAAGCAAAACTAAAAGAAATGCTTACTTATCTGAATGAAAATTCTCTTCAGGTTCAAGCCTTAAAAGCTCAAATAGATGCGCTTAAAAAGCAAATAGAAAAGGAGAAATCTAAGCTTGTAGGTGGCCAGACTTTAATAGCTCTTGACTATCTGAATATTAAACTCACCGCAGAATTTTTTACAGATGTCTACAAAGCAACCCTTTCTGCCTTTGAAAATGCTAGAGTAGAAGCCTCAAGAAAGATAAAAAACGTGGTAATAGTGGTTTCTCCTAACATGCCAGAAGAGGCCCTATACCCTAAAAGAGCTTATAACATAGCCCTTGTTTCAATATTGCTATTTCTTTTCTATGGTATAATTAGTATAGTAGTGAGCGTAATAAAGGAGCACAGGGTATGAAAATACTTGTAAGGTTTTTTTTTATAATCCTTTTTTTCTTCTTTGCTAATATACTTGCAATAGCTCAAAGTATACCTAAAATACTCCCTTTTGGAGTACAGATCCAACAACCTCAAAATAATCAACCAACACAAGCACAGCCTCTTCACACACCCCAACCTCCACAGCTTCAAACTTTTCAACCGCCACAACCTATTAACATTACTGTTTTTGGGGAACATCTTTTTTTAGGTAGATTTGCTACAGAGCAATTCTCAGGCTTTAATCCTGAATATCAAATAGCTATTGGGGATAAAATTACTGTGAAAATTTGGGGAGCTTTTAATTTTGATGACACATTAACCGTTGACCCTCAGGGAAACATATTTATCCCTCAAGTTGGGCCGGTGAAGGTCTTAGGGATAAAAAATGCCGACCTTAACACGGTAGTGGAAAAAAGTGTAAGGAGTGTTTTTAAGAATGTGGTAGCTGTTTATGCTTACTTGGAAACTGCTGTTCCTGTTAAGGTCTTTGTTACAGGCTTTGTTAAAAATCCTGGTCTTTACGGTGGGCTTTCTTCAAACTCGGTTCTTTACTATCTTGACAGGGCTGGAGGTGTGGACCCTGAAAGAGGGAGTTTTATTGATATAAGTATTCTAAGAGGTTCCAACTTAAGGCAAAAAATAAATCTTTATGATTTCTTATTAAAAGGGAAACTGGATTTGATTCAGATGGTTGATGGCGACGTCATTTTTGTTACACCAAAAAAGAGTAATTTTAGTGTATCAGGAGAAGTTTACAATCCTTTTCAGTTTGAATTTGAAGGAGACTCTATATCTGGAAAAGAGGCTATGAATCTTGCAAAACCAAAACCTACTGCAACGCACTTAATTATTACACGAAAACAAGGAACAGAAAAGTATATGGAATACTACTCACTTAGTGATCTTGAAAAGGTAAAAATATACAATGGAGATGAGATAAACGTTGTTGCGGACAAATACCCGGGAACCATTCTAGTTAGGATAGATGGAGCTCATTCTGGGCCACATGCTTTGGTTTTGCCTTACGGATCAAAGTTAGGAGACACACTTACCCTGATAATTCCAAATACTAAATCAAACCTTGAAGCCATACAGATATTTAGAAAATCAGTAGCACAAAGGCAAAAGGAAATGTTAAATGTGGTACTTCAACAACTACAGATCTATGCTCTAACAGGTAGGGCAGCTACACAAGAAGAAGCAACCCTTAGAGCAAAAGAGGCAGAACTAATTATGAGATTTATAGAAGCAGCAAAGAATATAGAACCAAAAGGTTTGGTAGTTATAGGTTCTATAGAAAAAGCAAAAGATATGTTACTTGAAGATGGAGACATTATTTTCATTCCTGAGAAAAAGACTACTGTTTTAGTTCACGGAGAGGTTAGGTTTCCAAATTCTATAGCCTACACACCAGGAAAAACAGTAGAATACTACATAGATCAGGCTGGAGGTTTTACGGAAAGAGCTAATAAAGTCATCCTTGTTTTACACCCAAATGGTATGTTTTCAGAGGGAGATCGAGTTAGCATACAACCAGGAGATGAAATCCTTGTACTACCAAAGATAGAGGCAAAGAACATAGAGATCGTAAGAGG
>JAMWBP010000177.1 GCA_023819365.1 Candidatus Omnitrophota bacterium | reverse complement strand
TCTTTTCCACGGCAGAGAAAGGTCTATCTTTTTATCCTGATAGTCCATAATAAGTGAATTGTTAACCTTTTCTCCCAGAAAGGTAATAAGTGCCTCTGTGATTTCCATCATCTCCTGGTAGTCCCCATAGGCAGAATATAGTTCAAGCATTGTAAATTCAGGGTTATGAAGTGTAGAGATACCTTCATTTCTGAAAGAACGGTTGATCTCATATATCTTTTCAAAGTTTCCTACCAATAACCTTTTCAGATATAGCTCAGGTGCAATCCTCAAGTAAAGGTTCATTTCCAGTGTGTTATGATATGTAATAAAAGGCCTTGCTTCAGCACCACCAGGTATGGGATGCATCATAGGCGTATCCACCTCAATAAACCCTTTGCTGTTCAGGAATTCTCTTATGTATTGAATGACTTTAATCCTCTTTTTAAAGACATCTCTAACATCTTCATTCATAATAAGGTCCAGGTATCTCTTTCTGAACCTTATCTCAACATCTTTAAGCCCATGCCACTTTTCAGGCAGGGTATTTAATGCCTTTGACAACAGGGTGAAGTGTTTTACAAGGATGGTCAGTTCTCCTGTCTTTGTCCTGAATACATCTCCTTCCACCCCTATGATATCTCCGATATCCAGCCGCTTAAATATAAAAAGTTCTTTCTCAGATATAGCGTTCTTCTTGATATATATCTGAATTTTTCCTGTGCTGTCTTTTATATCAAAGAAAGATGAGCCACCATGGTGCCTTATAGCCATAATTCTACCTGCTGTTTTTACATCTACATCCCCTTCTTTTATAAGAATTATTTCCTTTTTGGGAAATGCCCTGCCATAAACATCAATACCTTCTTTTTTAAGTTCTTCAATCTTTTCTATCCGCTGTCTTTTTATCTCTTCACTCATTTTCTCTTTCCTTCAGTTTTTTAATCTTTATCATCCTTACCTTTTTTCTATCCGACTCCTGAACTGTAAACTGGTATTTATTATACACAAAACTTTCACCTTTTACAGGAAATTTACCAAATCTATCAAGGACGAAACCCGCTATTGTCTCAAACTGTCCTTCCGGTATACCAACACCTGTCTCTTCATTTACCTTTTCAATCTCCATACTACCGGAGACAAGGAAATCGCCGTCAGGTAAGAAATAAATTTCCTTTGGTTCCTTTTTATACTCATCAGCAATCTCACCGACTATCTCTTCAATGAGGTCTTCCATTGTAACCAGTCCAGCAGTACCACCATACTCATCTACCACTATTGCCATCTGCATCTTTTTCTCTTGAAGTTCTCTCATTAAATCATTAACCTTCTTGCTTTCAGGAACAAAGTATGGCTCTCTCATTATATCTTTTGCCTGTAATACTTCTGGCTGCTCTGTATTTTCTATCCTATGCCCTATAATGTCCTTGATATATATAATCCCTGTTATTCTATCAATACTTTCCCTGTATACAGGTAACCTTGAATAGCCCTCACGTGCCATTACCTTTATAACATCCTCAACCGGTGCCTCTTCTTTTACAGAAACTATATTAACCCGCGGTGTCATAATCTCCCTCACCATCTTATCCCCTAATTCAAAGATGCTATCAATCATATCCCTTTCTTCCTCTTCAATAATCCCTTCTTGCTCACCTGCAATAATCATCGCCTTTATATCCTCTTCTGTCAGAACAGGTATAATATTCTCTATCCTTTCTCCGAAAAGACGGACAAATAGATGAGAGATACCGATAAGAAACTTCGCTATTGGAGTAAGGAGAACACAGAAAAACATAACAGGAAAGGTAAAATAATATGCAATCTTCTCTGAGTGTTTTTTTGCTAAACCCTTGGGTATAATTTCTGCAAAGACAAGTATTATAAAAGTCATTATACCTGTTACAAGGGTGGCACTTATCCTGTGAAGATAGTTGTAGGTTAATGTTGCTGCTATAACAGAGGCAGAGATATTGACTATATTGTTACCTATAAGTGTAGTTACAAGGACCTTGTTAGGATTTTCAAACCAGAATCTTAAACGTTTTGCCTTCTTCTCATCCATCTCTACTATCTTCTGGAAGTGGTGTCTACCAAAAGAAATAAATGATGTCTCTGCTGCTGAAAAAAAGGCAGAGAGTAATATAAGAATGAAAAGAATAATTATATACCCGAACAAGTGAGGTTCAATCATTTTATCAGATATTCACTCCATTGTTTTAAAGGTCTGCTGGTATCTGTGTAAAAATCCTCTTTATAGTGGAAGAATATCTTTATAAATTGTTCAAGCACTTTTTTATTATCTACCTCTTTACCGGTAATATCCTTTATAGATACCTGCTGCTTTCTATCCTCAACAGGATTATTTACATTTATCCCTATTCCTGCAATATACCAGTTATCTTTTTTTACTATAAGGATACCTGCTATCTTTTTCCCTCCTGTTATTATATCATTTGGTAGTTTAATTCTGCAATCTATACCAAAATATCTTAATGTCTCCACCACACTTAAAGAAATTATCTCTGAAAGAAAAAGTGGATATAACAACTCTTCCTTTAAAATCCAGGAGAGATAAAGACCTCCATAAGGTGAAAACCATTTTCTTCCATATCTTCCTCTTCCTTTTTCCTGCTGTTCTGCAACAACTATGCCTGTTTTCCCTTCTTTCAAAAGGCATTCTGCCACGTCCATAGTTGACATAACACTACCGAAAAAATATACAGGTATGCCTTCTATCTCTTCAGAGGTGTTCCCATCTATCCTTTTCATATCTCTCATACAACACCATACCGAGCCCTTCAAGGGCAAGATGTCTTTTTATTATGTCAAACTCTATATCCATTCTGAACTCTCTGCTCCCTCCACCTGTAAGAATAACCTTTGTTGAAGGATATCTTTTTTTATAAACAGAAACTACACCATTTATCGCTCCAGGTATCCCATATCTTATTCCGCTATAGACCGCCTCCGATGTATCCCTACCAGGTATCCTTAATTTTACTCTTTTTATATCCTTTATCATTGCTGTGGTAGTTAAGGAGGCATTCCAGAGGGAAGGGCCCGGCAT
>JAMWBP010000176.1 GCA_023819365.1 Candidatus Omnitrophota bacterium | reverse complement strand
CCAGCCCCTCACCCTAACCCTCTCCCCGGTGGGGAGAGGACAAAGGTGAGGGGGATAAGTGGGGAGAGGAGAAAGGTGGGGGGGGAAGGAGAAAATTGGATTGGGAAAGTGTTACCTATGTACCCTATCCGTGCGGGTTCTTGACATAAAATTTAATAAAGTGTAGATTATACGGGATGGAAACAAAAAGATATATAGCGATAGACCTTGGTGCTGAAAGTGGCAGGGGATTGGTCGGTGAGTTTAATGGAGAGAAGATTGTTTTAAAAGAAATACACAGATTTCCAACCCATAATGTTAGATTACATTCCCATATATACTGGGATGTTCTCGCCATTCTTTCAGAAATAAAAAAGATTATATCCATTACAAAGAGTGAAGGAAATATCTCAGGTGTAGGAATAACTACCTGGGGTGTGGATTATGGACTTATTGGGGAAAACGACCTTCTTCTTTCAAATCCTTTTCATTACAGAGATAAGAGAACAGATGGTTTGATGGAAGAGGTTTTTGGTATTATACCAAAAGAAAAGATATTTGAAAGAACAGGTATCCAGTTTATGCCTTTGAATACTCTCTATCAACTATATGCCACAAAGAAAGAATTTCCTTATCTCCTTAATTCTGCAAAAACACTGCTTTTTATGCCTGACCTTTTTAATTTCTTTCTTACAGGTAGGAAGGTATCTGAATATACAATAGCCAGTACATCCCAGATGTATGATTCAAGTATTAAAAGAGAAAAAGAAATTCCAGGTGAATGGGCTATAGATATACTTGAAATACTTGGAATACCAGCGCATTTTTTACCTGAAGTTGTTTTACCCGGAACACTTCTTGGTAATCTTTCCGGGTATATAAAAGAAGAGATTGGCGTCTCTGATATACCTGTCTATACGGTCTGCTGCCATGATACTGCTTCTGCAGTGGTTTCTGTACCTGCAAAGGATAATCTCTGGGCATATTTGTCTTCCGGCACCTGGTCTTTACTTGGCGTTGAAATTGACCAGCCCGTTATCAATGAAAAAAGTTTAAGATATAACTTCACAAATGAAGGAGGATATGGTAAGACCATACGGTTTTTGAAGAATATAATGGGGCTCTGGATTTTACAGGAGTGTAGAAGGCAGTGGCAAAGAGAAGGAAAGGATTTTTCCTATCAGGAACTTACTGAGATGGCTTCTTCTGCAAAACCATTTTTTGCTTTTATAGATGTAAACCATAAAGAGTTTCTTTTCCCCGGTGATATGCCAGGAAGGATTCAAGAGTATTGTAAGGATACTAACCAGAATGTCCCTGAAGATATTCCACAGATTTCAAGGGTAATACTGGAAAGTTTAGCAATGGAATATAGATGTGTTGTTGATAATCTTGAAGATGTTATCGGGACAAGGATAGAAACACTCCATATTGTTGGCGGTGGCTCACAGAATAAACTTTTATCACAATTTGCTGCTTCTGCTACAAAAAAGATAGTAATAGCAGGCCCTGTTGAGGCAACAGGAACAGGGAATATCCTTGTTCAGGCAATAGCAAATAGGGAAATCTCTGATATTTCCCAGTTGCGTGAGGTTGTGAGAAGGTCATTCCCTCTCTTTGTCTACCAGCCGAAAGATACAGGGCAATGGGATGAAAACTACGAAAGATATAAAAAGTTTCAGGCAGATAACTAAATGGATACCGAAGAAAAAATCAATTATCTGGATGAACCACTGTTAAGATATATAAACAGGGTCTCTTCAAAGACACCTGTGCCCGGTGGTGGAAGTGTTGTTGCCTGTGTTGCTTCTTTAAGTTCTGCCCTTGTTGGTATGGTTTTAAACTACACAATTGGTAAGGATAGGTATGCGGCTTATGAGAAAGAGTTAAAGGATATATTTACTGAAAATGAGACAATCATTAAAAAACTTTCTGAATATATTGAAAGGGACAGTAAGATCTATCAGGAAATAAGGAGATATACATCTAAAAAGGACTATATAAGTGTTGAAAAATATCTTAAGGACTCAGCAGAACTTCACCTTGACATATGCAGAACTACACTTAAAATTATTGAATTTGCTGATGTTCTTACTGAAAAGGGAAACAAAGGGCTTATCTCGGATACAGGAATTGCTGCATCACTTGCTATCTCTGTATTTACAAGTGCAAAGATGAGTGTGCTGGTCAATGTTATGTATATCAAGGAAGGCAGGGATTTTGTAGAAAGGTTGCTTGAAGAAATCAGAGGAATAGAAAAAAATGTTATTATAAAGGGGCAAAAAGTATGTGAAAAAGTAATAAAACAACTGGAGGGAAACAATGGGTAATCTTATTGATGGAAAAGCGATTGCTGAAAAGATAAAGGAAGAAGTTAAAAGAGAGATGGAGATACTTAAATCGGAAGGGATAACACCTAAACTTGTGGCTGTGCAGGTAGGAGAAAATCCTGCGAGTAGCGTTTATATAAATCAGCAGAGAAAAAACTGTGAGAAGGCAGGGATTGTCTATGAATTGAAAAATCTTACTGCTGATACAACTGAAGCACAGGTTGTATCAGAGATAGAAAAACTTAACACTGATAAAAACATCACAGGGATTATCCTGCAGCTTCCTCTGCCACAGGGTATAGATACGAGGAAGGTTCAGGCATCAATAACACCGGAGAAGGATGTTGAAGGTGTAAACCCTGCCAATATGGGGTGGATTATCTACGGAAGGCCATACCTTGCACCCTGCACAGCACTTGCTGTAAAGGAAATTATTGAATCAACAGGTGTTGACCTCTATGGAAAAAATGTGGTTATGGTGGGACATAGTGATATTGTGGGTAAGCCAGTTGCACTCTTACTTGTAGATAAATTTGCAACTGTCTCAATATGTCATATAGGGACAAGTGATGCAGGTATGTTAGAGGAGTATGTGAAACGTGCAGATATCCTTGTTGTGGCTGTCGGGAAGGCAAATCTTATACAAGGAAAATGGATAAAGGAGGGTGCTATAGTTGTAGATGTTGGGATAAATAGGGTAGGAGACAGAATTGTGGGTGATGTGGAGTTTGAGACAGCAAAGGAAA
>JAMWBP010000175.1 GCA_023819365.1 Candidatus Omnitrophota bacterium | reverse complement strand
ACCAACTTGGAAGCTATTTATCCAATTTGTAAAAGGTGGATAAAAATAACCAATCGCAATTCCAACTCCCATTGCAATAAATATCCAGAGAGTTAAAAACTTATCGAGAAAACTTAGCTTCTTAGAAACATTTGCAGACATAACTTTACACTCCTCAAGTTATAATTTCATATTATAGCCAAAATCTAAAACTTATACAAGTTTTAACATGAAGAGCCTATACCCTTGATAACAAATCCAGAATTATTCCCTTCATCCACATAATCTATTGTAGCATTTGACAGAGCATCAAAAGCCGCGGGTTGAATGAAGAGTTTTAAACCATCCTTTTCTACAAGTCTATCCTCTTTTTCTCCATTTTCAGATATATCCATTCCAAAAGATAACCCGCAACAACCCCTACCTGCTACAAAAATTCTTATACCTCCACTTTCAATATCCGATTCTGATATAAACTTCTTAAATTGATCTACGGCTTTACTCGAAATTTCTATCATATAATTTTCCTCCCTTCTCTCTTTAGTTTAACTACAACCACATCCAGGTCCACAACCAGAACCCATATTAAAACCACCCCCACCCGAACGACTTATAAAATTTAATCCACCGAAAAACCTCACCGTATTTTTACTCCCACACCTGGGACAGTCTGGCTTTAAACCCTTTTCTTTTTCAGCAAGTGTAGCAGATACTTCAAACCTGTTCTTACATTCTGTACAAACATATTCATATATTGGCATCTCTTACCTCCCAATCTATATTTTCTCTTTTACAATCTGAATAGCCTCTTCTATAGAGGGATTGCCCATCGATATAATATCATCATCTATAGCAAGAATTGGCGTTATTCCCGGCCCAAAGCTTCCTATTAAACTTGCAACTTGTGGAAAAGATTTATCAAAATTCTCTTCCATTATATTATAAACCTCAACAGAAACCCCCAATCCCTTTATAGAATCAGAAAGCTTTTTTATATCTTCTTCACTCTGCCCTATTGGTCCACAGCAAGAAGAACCAACACCACAAGGGAATTGAAGAGGTGCTGTAAAAATGTTTACAACTTTTTTATTTTCCATTTTTTCCTCCTAAAACAGATTAAATATATATCCAGCCAAAACACAACCGACAAAACTCAAACCTACATAAAGTAAAAGAAGCTTTGGCTTAAAAACACCAGAAAGCATTGCTATAGAAGGTAAACTCAAACCAGGCCCACCTAATAGATACGATAGTGTTGCCCCCGGTCCCATCCCCTTTGCTATTAGAGCCATTGCAGTTGGGACTTCAACATAGGTACATACATAGGCAAGCATTGCAACAACAGAAGAGACAAGAACAGAGTTTAACCCTTTACCTCCAACAAAATTTACAATCACACTTGTTGGGATTAAAACTCTAATCGCTCCTGCTATAAGAACAGCTAAAACAAGATAATAATTCAAACTAAAAAATAGCTTCCATGAAACCTTCCAGAGTTGAATCATTTTTTCTTTAAAACTTCCCTCATAGCCCTGTGGAAGAATCATACAACCAGATTTATATTGAGATTTATCTCTTATTATTAAACGCCATTTTCCATCTTTTGTTTTCTCTATTATTTCTGCCTCTTCAAGTTCTTCTATTTTATCCTTGTTTTCCATACCTATTTCTTCAAGTGTTAGCCCTTCGGGTTTGTTTATTAACTTAAGTGAAAGAGAATAGGCAAATTGTTGTATTTCCCTGGAAAGATTTGGTTGCACATAGATTTTCACAAGATGTCTTAAGCCTTTCTTTTTCTTCTGCCAGTATGAAACTATTAGTCCAATAGCCATAGCTATAGCGAAAACTGAAACAATTCTTGCTATGGCGAGTTTCCATCCCAATAGACCCGCCGTCATAAAAACTGTTGGCACATTAAGCATTGGAGCCGCCACAAGAAATGCAATAGTAGGGCCAAGTGGGACCCCACTTTGTACCATTCCAGCGAGTACCGGAACAATACCACAGGAACATATTGGTATTATAGCTCCTGTGGTTGTAGCTAAAAGATTTGAACCAAATCCACCATAGCCCATTTTTTGTTTTACCTTTTCCCACGACACAAAAACTACAAGTGCACCCGCTATAAACATTCCAATAATCCAGTAAGGTAGTAACTCAACTAAAAGAGCTGCTGCTTTGATTATTATATACCAGATGACAAGTGGTATATTCCAGCTTAAAGGAGTCTCTATTTCTTTAACACGAGCCTCAAAGCCTGTAACGCCTTTTTCCTGAAGAAGTCCGGCCTTAAACATTGCAGACCACGATAAATCATGAGAAGCCACATACCAGATTGCAATTATGTAAAGTACTACTATAGCTAAAAACCAGAATAACTCTTTTTTCCCTGACTTTGCTGCACTCATTTCACTCCCCCTCCTTTTGTAGTAAGTTCATTTATGTTCCTTATCGTAGGTATCTGTTCTAACGGCTTACAAATTACCTTTTCAAGATTCAATAGGTCTTGTTTTATCACATTATATTTATCAACAAAGTATTTGTTTAAATATTTATAAAAATCTTTTTCTAACTCCGTTTGAGGTTCAGATAAAGAATAAAAAACCCACAAACCTTCTCTTCTCTCTTTAACAAGCCCTGCATCTTTAAGAACTTTAAGATGCCTTGAAACCTTTGCTTGTGTCAGGCCAAGAGCCCATTCAAGATGACAACCACACAATTCCTTCTGGGATAAAAGTATTAAAATCCTTAAGCGTGTCTCATTTGCAAGGGCAGAGAAAAATCTTACTTCTTTTGCTAATGTCTCCACAAAATTTCCTATAATACCATAATCGATTATATAATTATAGTATTACAGAAATGAAAAAAAGTCAAGATTTTTTACTAAAAGAAATTTTTTTCTTTTAGAGACTGTCATAAAACTTTTTTTTGTGAGAATACTGGGTTATTTTTTTAAGGATTTTCTTTTCAACCTTTCTATGTATGAAATGAGTTTCCTCAAGAAATCATCATTTTGAAGATTGTAATGAGGATTGAGGTGTTTTACTTCTTTTCCCAGCTATTCCTCTATCAGCATAGACTTTCTTACCCCCATCATCTGTGATGG
>JAMWBP010000174.1 GCA_023819365.1 Candidatus Omnitrophota bacterium | reverse complement strand
AAAACATCGGAATAGAGGTGCTTACCTTTTTTAAATTTTCTTATGTCGGAATTTTAGATAACTTATATAAAAAGATTTCTCTATGGAGTAAGTTATTCGGTATTAGAATAATCTTTTGGCAATGATGTGGATACCTTTTATTACATCCTCTATATCCTTCTCTGTCATTACAGAGGGGACTGGTATCATAATACTTTTTTCCATTAACTCATCTGAACGGGGTAGTGTTCCTTTGTGGTAACTGTATATACTTTCTTTGTTCGCCTCAAGTGTCCATGGAAATCCATCAGGACTGTTGGAGTGCTTTTCAACAAGTGAGTGTATATTGTAGTAAATATGCATACCAAACTCGCATACCCTCATTATCTTTGATAGACCTGCATAGAGGTTTTCTTTGTTCATCTCTTCAGCAAACCTTCTGGCTATTTTTGCATCAGGAAGTATAAGAATTAAAAATGCGCCTGTATCTCCCTTTTCATCTACTATCCTACGGAATTTAATTTCCGGTATATCTGCTATTCCTTTCTTTATGGTATCTTTTGCCTTCTTCATCGCTTTAATAATTTTAGGAACCTTTTTCAGTTGCACCCTGCCGATGGCTCCTGTAATCTCGTTCATCCTACCGCCAAAACCCCAGAGTGCATAAGGTGTGTTTTTAGTGATGAGCCGTCCATTAACCCTTGGATATCCAAGGTCATGTATAGCGTCAGCACGTCTGAAAAAATGGAGTGAGTTTGTAACAACCATTCCACCTTCACCTGTCCCTAAAATTTTGTTTAACTGAAAACTGTAGGTTCCTATAGTTCCAAAAGAGCCAAGTTTTTTCCCATCTATCTCTCCACCTATTGCTTGGGAGCAGTCCTCAAGGACAGGTATATCATACTTCTTTGAGATTTTTAGGATTCTTTTCATATCAGCAGGGGCACCACTCATATGGACTACCACTATAAGTTTTGTCCGCTTTGTTATTCTTTTTTCTATATCCTCAGGGTCCAAAGTGAATGTATCGTCTATCTCAGCAAGAACAGGTATAGCACCAAGTCGTAATATAGAAGCAGGTATAGCAATCCACATATATCCGGGTATGATTACCTCTGCTCCAGGTCCAATACCAAGAGCAGCCATTGCAACAGCAAGTGCTTGTGTGCCGCTGTTTACACCAAGTGCATATTTTGTGCCGATAAATTTTGCAAACTCTTTCTCAAACTTTTCTACCTCAAATGTGCATTTTGGCCCATAATATCTGAAAGGGCTTTTGTTCTTGATAACTTTAAGTGCTGCCTGTTGTTCTTCTTTGTCATACCAGTTTCCACCTGGAAATTCAAATGGAAGTGGTTTGTTTCTTACCTTTTTCATTCTTCGCCTCCTTTTTTTATCTCTTTCATTATCACCTCTTTCATCTGCTTTACGGTCTTTTCAAATATCTCTTTACCTCTTTCTTTATCACTGTCTCTCGGGTCTTCTTCTCCCCTTACAGTAAAGTCAGTTGATGGCTTGCCATTAAATGTCGGGTCGTCAACAATCGCATATTTTATATTATACAGGGAAGATGGTTTTTCAGGCAACTTTTTTATGTCAACACTTTCGGGATAGTATGCCATAAGTGTCTCTGTCTCTTCTTTTGTCGCATGTCCTGAATGGAAGATACCTAATGTAAAGTCAAGCATTGGCATAAGATGTAAAATTTTTACATTCCTTGTAGAAATGAATTCTTTCCTTAATCTTTCAATCACCTCTTTATGATTTCCACCGCCATGTCCATTTATAATCACAATATTTTTAAACTTCCATACATCTATAATAAGTTCAAGGTAGTTTCTCAAAAGAACAGCAAAAACCTCTTCTTTAAAATATAAACTTGGCAGTGTATTTTCAGGAAAGTCCATTCCTACAATGTACTCATTTCCTTTAAATCCAATATTTTTAAGCATCTCCGGGCTTCTTTCTCTTTCTGTTCCTACAAACAATGTTGGCAGCACAATACCATCTGTCTCTTGCGCAAGTTTTAATGCTGCAATCTCTGCTCTTAAAGGGTCAACTCCAAGCGGAAGGTGTGGTCCATGCCACTCTAATGGTCCGAGTGGAAGATAGATTAAAGAGTTTTTCTCCCTTTGACTTATAATCTCATCAGGCATTAAAAACTGTACAAATCTTCTATCCATATGGCCCCCCTTTTTTATGTGAGTGTAAAGATAAGCCCATCCATCTTTGTAAAGAATCCAATGATAGCCCATATCCCCGCAGTTACAAAGGCACCTAAAATCAGTCCAAGAAAAAATGGTTTTGTAGTATTATATACCTTTATACCGCCATATTTCATTACAATTGCTTTGACCAGCCATGCGATAAATACAGAGAACCATGTCTGGTACACAGGGAATGAAAGTCCTATAGCAAGTCCTACAGGAGAAAGTGGCCACCACAGGAAATGATTTCGTGCAAGGATGAGGAGGAACATTAAAAAACTGCCCAGAGTAAGGAAGCCGAACTGTGCCTTTCCAAATTCAACTGGATATCTTATAAAATTTACTGCCCATTTCATAGCAAAGTTTGCAAGTCCTTTAAAGTGCCAGGATGAAAAGTTTATACCACCGTACTTATAGCCCAAGAGTAGAGTCATCCATGCAGAAGAAATCAAAGATATAACTATTGCAAGCATTATACCGAGGAATAATCTTCTACAGTTAATTTTAAAAAGAGTTGAGAGTTTCAGTCCATTAGCCGTGGATGTCATTACAAGTGTTCTTATATCTGTTGCCCAGGAGAATGTCATACCTAAGGCCGTAAGTCCTGAAGGTCCTAATCTTTGTGAACCAAAAAGGTCAAGTGTAGGGACAGCAGGGATAACAGGTGCTCTGTAATATGCAAGTCCTGCCTGTGATATAATCCTTGTGAGACCTAAGAATATCAAAAGGGTCATAAAAGTAAAAAAGAGAGCAGGTAGAAGTGGTAGCCCTGTTTTGTTTATCCACCATACGATAAAAAGAAATGCAGCAACAAAACCCCAGAAGGATGCCTTATAAGATAGAATCTCCCGCTTCTTTTCATATAAAAAAAACTAATTTTGAATTTTGTCAAGAAAAGTTGAAA
>JAMWBP010000173.1 GCA_023819365.1 Candidatus Omnitrophota bacterium | reverse complement strand
AGCACGACCAGCACTGAGACATCGGCATCGCACTCATCATCGCCCAATTGTTGATACAGTAAAGAAGACCAATCATGTTATAATAGTTGAAGAGGACTGTAAAACAGGAGGGACAGGGGCAGAGATAACAGCACAGATTATGGAAAATGCCTTTGACTACCTTGATGCACCTGTGGTTAGAGTAGCAGGTGCGGATGTTCCTATGCCTAAAAGTCCTGTCCTTGAAAAATTAGCAATTCCTGATATAGAAAGAATATGTGAGGCAGTGAGGAAGTTGATTAGGAGGTAAGAGATGATTAAAGAAATTATAATGCCAAAATTAGGTGAAACAATGGAAGAGGGGTATCTTGTCTCCTGGAAAAAAAATGAAGGTGAAAAGGTAGAAAAAGGAGAAGTTCTTTTTGAGGTTATGAGTGATAAGACGAACTTTGAAGTAGAATCATTACACAGTGGTTACCTCAGAAAAAAATTATATGAGCCGTCTGATAATGCGATACCTGTAACAACTGTTATCGGGTATATCTCTGATACTCCTGATGAGCCGCTTGATATTGAAAAAAAGGTTGAAATTAAAATGGATGCCTCTAAAGAAAGGCCCGTTGAAAAGGCATCTGTTTCAGAGGTGACAAGAAGAGAAGAAACTTCTGTATCCGGAAGGATAAAAGCAAGTCCTGTTGCAAAACGACTGGCTGAGGAATCGGGGATAGATATTTCTTTGATAAAAGGTTCTGGGCCGGAAGGAAGGATTGAAAAAGAGGATGTCCTTGATTATCTTTACAGTAAAAAGACAGAAGGGAAGCCGGTTCCTTCTGGTGATTATACTGTGAAAGAATGGACACCATTAAGAAGGATAATTGCAAAACGTCTTAGCGAAAGTAAAAGAGAGATACCACATTACTATTTTGAAGGCAAATTTATTGTAGACAGAATAGCAGAAATTAAGGAGGCAAAAAAGAAAGAAGGGATAGAACTTACCTATACTGACTTTCTTATATTTTTTGCAGTTAAAGCGATTAAAGAATATCCGTTGATAAATGCTGCACTTATTGATGACGAAATAAGAATATATTCTTCAGTGGATATAGGACTGGCTGTATCAGTTGAGGATGGGCTTGTTGTTGTTGTGCTGAAAAATTGTGATAGTAAAAGTATCTATGAGATATCAAAAGAAAGGAAAGAGATTGTTGAAAAGGCAAGGTTAAATAAACTTACTGAAGAAGAGATAAAAAATGCGAGGTTTGTAATATCCAATTTAGGAATGTATGGTGTGGAAAATTTTCAGCCGATAATAAATCCGCCAGGATTAGCAATTATGGGAGTGGGAAAGGTTAGTAAAGAGTTAGTTGTGTTAGATGATAAAATGGCAATACTTCCGGTTATGAATGTATCTTTTTCATTTGACCATAGGGTGATTGATGGTACGTATGCAGGTATGTTCTACAAAAAATTCAAGGAGATAATGGAAAATCCTGTACTGGACTGAAACTATGTTTAAAAGGATAAAAGAGGATATAAGGACTGTCTTTGAAAGAGACCCGGCAGCAAGAAATGTCTTTGAGGTTTTAACTTCATATCCAGGTTTTCATGCTCTTATATTTCATAGAGTAGCACATTTTCTGTGGGAAAAAGGAGAAAAGTCCATTGCCCGTTTTATATCTCATATAGGTAGGTTTTTAACAGGTATTGAGATACATCCCGGGGCAGTGATAGGGAGGAGGTTTTTTATAGACCATGGGATGGGGGTTGTTATAGGAGAGACAGCAGAGATAGGGGATGATGTTCTTCTTTATCAGGGAGTGGTTTTAGGAGGAACATCTACTGAAAAGAAAAAGAGGCATCCCACTATAGGAAATAATGTTGTAATAGGTGCAGGTGCTATTGTTTTAGGTGCGATAAAGATAGGGGATAACTCAAAGATAGGTGCAGGGTCTGTTGTAATAAAAGATGTTCCTCCCTGTTCAACAGTTGTTGGAGTCCCGGGAAGGGTTGTGGGAGAACATAAAGTGGAAAAGATTGACCTTGACCATGCAAAACTTCCAGACCCTGTTGCAGAGGCATTAAAAGTAATAATAAAAGAACAGGATAAACTTGAAGAAAGGATAAGAACTATAGAAAATATGGAAGGATTGTTCTGTAAAATAGATGAGTATTTTGAAAAGAAGAAAAAAGAAATAGAAAAACTATTTCCTATTGATACAGAAACAGGGAGGGAATGATGCGTATAAAACCATACATTATTGCTATAATATTTTTATGCACCTATCTTTATTCTCAAGGTGCAACACAATATCACTATGTAAAAAAGGGTGAAACCCTTTCATCTATTGCAAAGAGATACGGTACTACTGTATATGAACTTAAAAAATTAAATAATCTTAATACATCAGTTATCCAGCCAAACCAAAAACTTATAGTCAAAAAATCAGATGCCTCAGAACCATCAAAAGGAAATACTTCAGCAAAGGGAAGTAAACCATCAAAAGGAAATATTTCAGTAAAGGCTAGTGTTCCTGCAAGAAATTATGAGACCATATCTTATACTGTGGAAAAGGGAGATACCCTTGAAAGAATAAGTAAAAGATATGGTGTTTCTGTTGCATCAATTAAAAAAGCAAACAATTTAAAAAGTTCTCTTATAAAGATTGGACAAACACTTAAAGTTAATGTACCTAAAAAGGAACCTGTTATACCAGAGGTAATAACTCCACAACCTATTGTGGGTATACCAACAGAAAGGATATACTACAGAATTAAAAAAGGAGATACAGTAGAATCCATCGCCTCTCAATATAATATCACACCGGAAAAATTAAAAGAAGCCAATCTTATGTCGGATAATGATTTTAAAGAAGGTATAACAATTGTAATTCCATCATCCCTCATTACTGAAGAAAGTGTTTCTATGGTAGACCAGAATAATATGGAAACAGAAATTGTAAAAGAGACAAAGACACTCCGGGATATAATACTCAAAGAGTCATTTAACTTATTAAATATGCCTTATAGATTGGGTGGTTCTGGTAATTCGTCAATTGACTGTTCTACACTGGTAAAGCGTGTCTATGAAAAGGTGGGGATAAAATTGCCAAATACCTCTTCCCAGCAATTCAAAGAA
>JAMWBP010000172.1 GCA_023819365.1 Candidatus Omnitrophota bacterium | reverse complement strand
GGGTGTTGATAAAATAATTGTCAAACTTCTTGACGATAACCGTACATATGAAGCAAAGATAGTAGGGACCGACCCGAAGACAGACCTAGCACTTATAAAGATAGAGGCAAGAAGACCACTGCCTGCTGTTCATCTTGGTGATTCTGATAGGATTGAGCCAGGTGAGTGGGTTATGGCAATAGGTAATCCTATGGGACTTACCGCAACAGTAACAGTAGGGATTGTCAGTGCAAAGGGAAGGTCTGGTTTTGGAATAACCCAGTATGAGGACTTTATCCAGACAGATGCAGCAATAAACCCGGGCAATTCAGGTGGACCTCTTATCAATATCAATGGAGAGGTAATAGGAGTAAATACATTTATTGTTTCTCCTGCCGTTGCTGAAGGGCTTGGTTTTGCTATCCCCATTAATATTGCAAAACAGGTATTCTCTCAGTTAAAAGAAAAAGGAAAGGTTGTAAGGGGATACTTAGGTGTGTGGCTGCAGCCGATGGATGAGGAACTTGCAAATTCTTTTGGATTAAAAGAGATAAAAGGGGCGCTCGTTTCAAGTGTAATTCCAGGAAGTCCTGCAGAAAAGGCAGGTATCCAGCAAGGGGATATAGTTTTGAAATTTGATGGTAAGGATATTAAGGATATGCAGGACTTACAGATGGAAGTGGCAAATACACCTGTTGGTAAAAAGGTGCAGGTTGTAGTATGGAGAGATAAAAAAGAGGTCACTTTATCACTTGTCACAGGGGAGCAGCCATCCGATGAAGAGATGGCAAAGATAGAAGAGAAAGAGAGATGGAGAGGGATAACTGTCTCTTCTATAACTTCTGAGATGAAAGAACGGCTTGGTCTTGTAGATACAGAAGGTGTCGCTGTTGTTGCTGTGGAGCCGGGTTCTCCTGCTGAAGAGGCAGGTATTGTTCAGGGAGTTATCATTAAAGAGATAGATGGAAAGAAGATTAAGAATATCTCTGAATATAGAAGTATTATAAAAAATATCCCGCCTGATAAGAATGTCAGGGTTCTTATAAGTAAAGGGAAACAGAATATTTTTGTGATATTAAAGGGTGGAAAATAAAAAACTTTATAACAAGGCATTAAAACTACTCAGTAGAAAGAGTTATTCAGAAGCAGAGTTGAGAGAAAAGATAAGTGGTGAAGTAGAAGAAGAGGATATTGAAGAAGTTATTGAAGAATGTAAGAAGCAACACTATTTAGATGATAGAGCACTGGCTGAATACCTTGTGGATAGAAACCTGAAAAGAACGAAAGGGTTCTGGTATATCATCTCTGCCCTTGAAAAAAGAAAGATAAAGGAAGAAGTAATAGAAGATATAAAAAATAATTTTAATTTTGAAGCAGAGTATAAAAAAGCCGAGGAGTTTGTCCGTAAAAACAGAAGGAAGAAAGATATCTCCTCCATTCTTTTTTCTTTAAAGTCAAAGGGTTTTTCATATCCGGTGATAAACAGGATAGCAAGAAAATATTTAAGGGTAGGAGAATAAAGTGAAGAGTTCAGAGATAAGAAGTTTATACCTGGATTTTTTCAAGGGGAAGGGACACAGCATAGTTCCCGGTATTGGCCTTATCCCTTTTGATGACCCTACACTTCTTTTTACAAGTGCAGGAATGGTGCAGTTTAAAAAGTTCTGGGCAACAGATGTTCCTCTTCCATATCAAAGGGCAACCACATGTCAGAAGTGTTTACGGGCAGGCGGTAAAGATAGTGATATTGACAAGATAGGTATTACAGGAAGACACCATACATTCTTTGAGATGCTTGGTAATTTTTCCTTTGGTGATTACTTCAAGAAAGAATCTATAGAGTGGGCATGGGAATTTGTTGTTGAAACTTTGAAAATTCCAGAAAGAGTTATATGGGTCTCCTATTATGAAAAGGACAATGAGACAAAAGAGATATGGAAGAGATTTTTACCTGAAGAAAGGATTATTCCACTTTCAGAAAAGGATAACTTCTGGGGTCCAGCAGGAGATACAGGTCCCTGCGGTCCCTGTACTGAACTATATATTGACAATGGGATTGAGAAAAGATATGGTAGAGATTGTAAACCCGGCTGTGAATGTGGTAGATTCTTGGAGTTCTGGAACCTTGTATTCCCCCAGTATGATAAACAGAAGGACGGTTCTCTTGCTCCATTGAAAAGAAGGGGTGTTGATACAGGTATGGGACTTGAAAGGATTACCCGTATTATGCAGAAGACCCCTTCAAACTATGAGACAGACCTTTTTCTGCCTATTATAAAGGAGATTGAAAAGATATCAGGTTATAGTTATACAGTTGAGGAGAAAAAACCATCATTCAGGATAACGGCTGACCATATCAGAGCAGCGGTTTTTCTGATAGATGAAAATGTGCTTCCTTCAAATGAAGCCAGGGGCTATGTGTTGCGTAGAATTATCAGACGCGCTGAAATAGCAGGAGCAGACCTTGATATAAAAGAGCCATTTTTGCACCAGTTAAGTGGTGTTGTTGTTGATATAATGGGAGATATATATCCATCACTTAAAAAGAATGTTGAACTGATAAAAAGGGTTATACAGGAAGAGGAGGAGAAATACTACTACCTTATTAATTCAGCCAGTAAAAATTTCTATATTGCTATAGAAAAATTGAAAGGAAGTGAGATACCGGGGGATGTTGCCTTTAAACTTTATGATACTTATGGTATACCAAGGGACCTGCTTGATGATATGTCTTCCCAGAGGGGACTTAATATTGACTGGGATGGATTTAACAGATATCTTGAGGAGCAGAGAGAAAGGGCAAGGAGTTCTTCAGATATAGGTGCGAAGAAGATATTATTAAAAGGCAACACAGTATTGAGAGAGACAGTATTTACAGGTTATAAAAGCACAAAAGATACAGGTATTTTAAGTGCAGTGTATACAGATGAAAGAGGAAAGATGTTTTACCTTGTAGTTGATAATACTCCTTTTTATCCTGAGAAGGGAGGCCAGATTGGAGATAGAGGTTTTATTATAAGTGATGGGCTGGAATTTAAGGTCGTTGATACACAGATAGATGAGAAAGGAATTATATACCATGCAGGGGAGATAACAAAGGGTGGTGTGGCGCGGCGCGTACTGCTCGGCGATTGCTTGCG
>JAMWBP010000171.1 GCA_023819365.1 Candidatus Omnitrophota bacterium | reverse complement strand
ATCTTGAAGGGATACCTAATAAGAGTAGATTTATTTCTGAAGCAGTTAAGGAAAAACTTATGAAAGAGAAAAAGAAAAAGCTGGATAAATTGCTTAAGGAAGGGTACCAGACAGAGAGAAAAGAAAACAAGAAACTTAACAAAGAATGGGAAAGAATAACCATAGAGGGATGGCGATAAGATGGATTTTCCTCAAAGAGGTGAAATCTGGTTAGTTTCTCTTGAACATGTAATAGGTGATGAAATAGGAAAGTTAAGACCTGCAGTGGTCATTTCAAATGACCAGAATAATGAATTTGCTGATACAGTAACAGTTCTTCCCATCACTTCACAAATAAAAAAGGTCTATCCATTCGAAGTCCTTCTTTTTGCTAAAGAAACAGGCCTATCAAAGAGTTCAAAGGTAAAATGTAATCAAGTCAGGACAGTGGATAAAAAAAGGTTGGTTAAATTTGTAAGTAAAGTGTCCGAAGAAAAACTTTTTGAAATAGAGCAGGCACTTCTAATCCATTTAGGTATTTCATCAACAGATATTCTCTAAAAAATTATGGTCTTTCTTATTTTTTATGATATAGCGGTGCAACAAAGATTTGGCTGGCAGGTTTATCGCAAAAAATTTGATAGGTAGAGATGGAGACGATAGAGTGTAGAAAAACCATTACGTGGACTGAACTACTTCTACACTTGCATTGGTACAGTGATTATACAGAAAACGCTTTATCAACTGCTTCTTTTGGGGATTTAACAATAATGGGGCTTTTCTTGAATGTCTGAAGAAACTCTTTCTTTGAAAGAAGGTCAGAAACACCGCCGCTTCCATCTATAATTATGGTGGGTTTACCAATTCCCATAGCCATTGCTATTTCATTGAGTGTTCCCCATCTACCACATATACCAATGATACAGTCAGCACAGTTGACAATTATATTGTTTCTATAAAAACCAATACCTGTTGCTATGGGTATATCTATATAGGAATTTGCGGCTTCTCTATCCCATGGAAGTATACCTACTGTTATCCCATTTGCTTTTTTTGCTCCTTTTGCTGCTGCCTCCATAATTCCGCCAAGCCCTCCACATACAAGGATACCACCTTTTTTTGCAATTAGATATCCTGTCTCTTCAGCAATCTTTAATATCTCTTCTGTAAGGTTACCATCTCCAGCATTACTTCCAGATACAGCAATTATTTTTTTCATATTTATACTAATTCAAAAACATCCGGTGGTATATAGTTCCCATACTCCTTTTGTGCATTTAATAGACGTTCTTTTTGTTCTTGAAGTATATTAAATAACTCATTCGGTACATCAGGAATGCCTCTCCAGAAGTCCCATACCCTTTCAATCTTCATAAGGTTTTCTGGGACCCTTATAGTAAATTGTTTTTCATAATCGCCTTTCGTATATACCTTTCCTCTTATTTCTCTGAATAGTGGTTCAATATCTTCATAAAGAGGTATCAGACCAGTAGGTGTTTTCCTTGCCCTTGCTTCGTTATTTACCCTTAAAGCCATCCACTTTACCCATACGTGTTTGTCCTTCCTTTCATTTAAAAATTCTCCTGTGTTTTTATCTTTCAGGAAGTAGTTGACACCAAATATCAAAGGTTTTTCTGTAAGATATTCTCCGAATTTAAGGTAGTTTTTTATATATTCCCCTAATGGTATTGATATAAAATCCTGGATACTCATAATATTTATCTCATACTTTCCTTCAGCACCAACTGTAGCGAATGTTGTTTCTGTCTCAAGTGCCGCGCCATATACGATAATTCCATGTTCCCATGAGAATGCCTGTTGCACAGGAACATATGCCTTATAGTCCCTTCCTCCATACATTACACCATCTAATTTTACACCCTCAGGATTATCTAACTCACTATCACAGTTAGCAAGTGCTTTGAGAGAGACAGTATATCTCGCATTTTTATGTGCGGGTAAAACCTTTTCACCTTTCTCATCTACCTTTCCTTCATACCAGTATCCAGAATAATTTCTTCCTTCCTTAGGAAGCGGCTCGCCCATCCCTAACCACCATGGTTTAGCGTCCTTTATTAAAACATTGGAGAATATAACTTCCCCGGGAGTAGTAAGAACTTTATAGATAAGAGGGTCATCATTAGGTTTTTCATCCTGTATAATACGAAATATACCTGACTCTACATTAACGGCTTTGCACTGGCCTTTTATATTTCTTACATATGCAATATCATCTGAAAGTATTGTCTCCCCTTCAAGCATAGCGGTAGATGTTTTGCCACATGCACTTGGAAAGGCACCTGCAAGATACGACTTTTTACCACTTTTCTCTTTCACCCCGATTATCATAAAATGTTCAGCGAGCCATCCATTTCTGTGTGATTCTCTTATAGCAAGACGGAGTGCAAGTTTTTTAAATCCGATAGAATTTCCTGCATACTGGGTATTTACGCTATATACGACATTTGTAGTATAGTCAATGTAAATCCTCTTTTTATCATAATCAGCACTCACCATATTTTCATCAAGTTTTCCTGCTGAATGAAGTGTTTTGAATATTACTCTATCATCAGAGATATTACAGAATGTCTCATATCCCTTTCTGTATAAAAGGTCAACAGAATGTGCTACATACCATGAATCAGTACATTCCATACAGGGTATTGTGAAAGCAGAATTTGCAGGACCAAGTGTAAGAAATCTTACAATCATTGTCTTACCCTTCATAGAACCCTTCAAGAGAGAAAATATCTCTTCAAGTCCTTGTTTCCTTTCAATCTGGTTAATATTAGGACTTAAGTGTTCCCCTTCAGGAACAAGGAATTTTGTAACTTCTCTATCACGTCCTTGGTCGTAATAACCGTCAAAATGGAATGTATGTCCGGGGATAGCAAGTGCTGATGATTCTTCACCTGATACAATTGCCATATTTTTTATATAGGCAATCTCATCTGGAGTATCACTGCATATAAAGACATCCTTTGGTTTACATAGAAAAACTGTATCGGCAATAAACTTATGTACGTCTTCATTACTTATCTTTAATAGTTTGTTTATCTCTGATTCTTTTAATTTCTTTTTGAGTTTCTGGATATAGATGTTCTCCATCAATCCTCCTTATTTATTTTTATAAAAAGAGCGGTTTTCCCG
>JAMWBP010000170.1 GCA_023819365.1 Candidatus Omnitrophota bacterium | reverse complement strand
TTTTTCTTCAAGTATATGTTCAGGCATAGCACCAACAAATGTCCCGACGATATTACCATCTTTAAAAACTATCAGTGTTGGTATGGACATTATGCTAAATTTTGTAGGTGTGCCAGAAGATTCATCTACATTCAACTTGCCAAATACAATCTTACCCTGATATTTTTTAGCAAGATTTTCTATGGCAGGTGCTATCATTCTGCAAGGTCCACACCACGCTGCCCAGAAGTCCACAATAAGGACCTTATATTTCTTTACTGCCTCATCAAAATTATCATCTGTAAGGTGTACTGGATAGTCAGGACTTTCAGTCAGTTCTTTTTTCTCTTCCATTTTTATCTCCTTTCATATCTTAAAAGGACTTGAAAGCACTGAATAAACTGGTTCAGGGTATCTTATATTGTATATCACCTCTGCCTTAACAACATCCAGACCGCCATCTATATCTATGAAGTCCTCTTCTATATAGCCAACAAGGCATTTCCCAACAACAAATGTATGATAACCTATCTCCATTTCTTTTTCAAATATACATTCAAGATTAGCAACACACTCCTTTATTATTGGTGACTTTACCTTCCTTGATGGTTCTATTGTAAGAGATGCGTGATCAAGTTCACTTTCAGAAGGTGGTATCTCTTGAGCACAGATTTCAGAGGCAAGGGCAATCTTTTTTGTAAGGACATTTACAGTAAATTCTCCTGTCCTTTTAATATTTTTATAGGTATGACTTGGCTTACCTATGGCAATTCCTATCTCATCAGAAGAAAGATTGGTATATGCCCCAAATGTCCCTGCATTGACAGTTCCATCAGGATGAAGTGTAACTATAAGAATGACAGGTTTGGTCCTTATAAGTTTTGTAAGTCCTTTTTTTATTACCTTCTTTGCCATATTATTCTCCTGTTCTTATAATCCGTGTCTCAGTTATTATAATATCTACCTTCTGGTCCCATTTATCAACAGGCAATCTTTCTTCCACAACCTGAAAATCAAAAGCAAGAGAAACCTTTAAGATATTCCCTGATGTCTTAAGAAACTTATCAAAAAATCCTCTACCCATCCCTATCCTGTTGCCATATATATCAAAAACAACGCCGGGGATAATAGCAAGTTTTATCAAATCAGAAGGAAATGGTTTTTTTTCAAATGGCTGGGGAATTCTCTTTGTTATGTCAATATCCTTTTCTGAAAATATCTGTGAAGGAATAAATGTCTCGGTCTTCCAGTCATTAAATGGAATACATACCGCTTTCCCTTTTGTAAGGGCATCGGATAAGATAATATCTGTCATTACTTCTCTATCAAAATGGTAATAGATAAGGATAGACGGTGCGCTTTGATAAAAATCTTCTTTTATCAATCTTCTCTGTATATATACACTTTTTTCTATCCAGAAACCTTCATCCAGATTTTTTCTCTTCTCCAGTATTTCCTTTCTGATTTCGTTTTTCATATTCCTTTTTTAGACGCTCTATATGGTTGATGAAAAACTGTATCCGTTTTTCATAGCCAGCATCTGATGGGAAGTAAAATTTTTTATCCAGTGGGAAGTATCTCTGAGGGACATAATGACCGGGATAGTTATGTGGATAAAGATACTTTTTCTGACCTTTCTTTGTTAAATGTTCAGGGATATCTGCTACTTTTTCTTTTTTAATTTCTTCAATCGCATCTTCAATTGCCTTATAGGATGAATTGCTTTTTGGAGCAGTGGCAAGGTATATAGCGGTCTGGGAAAGTATGATTTTTGCTTCAGGCATACCCACCACATCCACTGCATAAAAACAAATTGTTGCTATTGAAAGTGCCTGCGGGTCTGCATTTCCAATATCTTCTGATGCAAATATAATCATCCTTCTTGCAATAAATCTTGGGTCTTCACCACCTACTATCATTTTTGCAAGCCAGTAAAGTGTAGCATCCGGGTCAGAACCACGCATACTTTTTATAAAGGCAGATATTGTATCATAGTGCTGGTCTTCATCCCTATCATAAATAATAATTTTGTTCTGTGCCGCATCTTTTACAGTATCAATCCCTATTTTTACCTTTACTTCTTTGACATCAGACACAGTTGACATAACCGCTGATTCAAGGATATTAAGTGCCCTTCTACCATCTCCTTCACTAACCTTAACAATATAATCAAGGACCTCATCTGATAAATCTAAATTAAAATTCCCTAATCCTCTTTCCTTATCTGACAATGCTCTTTTCAAGATTGCTTTTATATCCTCATCTGAAAGTATATTGAACTGGAATACCATGCTTCTTGATAAAAGTGGAGTGTTTATATAGTAGTAAGGGTTGTGTGTAGTGGCACCTATAAGGATAATAGTCCCTTCTTCAACATCCTTCATCAGGGCATCCTGCTGAAGTTTATTGAAGTGTGCTATTTCATCAAGAAAAAGAATGGTCTTCTTCCCTGTCTCTTTTAACCTTTGTTCTGCAAGTGCTATAATCTCTCTTACATCTGCAACTGTAGCAGTAACTGCATTAAGATGATGGAAATAATTTTTTGTATGGCTGGCTATCACGTGAGCAAGGGCGGTCTTACCACAACCAGGAGGACCATAAAATATAAGAGAAGGAATTTTATCCTGTTCAATCATACGCCTCAGTGTTTTATTCTGTCCAAGGATATGTTCCTGTCCGATAAATTCAGAAAGGTTCTGTGGCCGCATCCTTATCGCAAGTGGCTGGTTTTTCTGGATATTTTTTCTTTCAGGGGTTTCAAAAAGTGCTTCCATTTGTTGGGACTTTCACCCTCATTCTACCTTTTTCCCTTCAAGGAAGAAGGAATATTACATAAAATCCAGTGGCCGGTGCAGGACTTGGTGCCCTCGCCTCCCACTACGGCTCGGGTCGGCCACCCGCTGAAATTGCTCCTCCTCGTCGCAATTTCTCACTTCGCTCCCTTCAAT
Organism: Candidatus Omnitrophota bacterium; assembly: GCA_023819365.1. Lineage (GTDB taxonomy): Bacteria > Ratteibacteria > UBA8468 > B48-G9 > JAFGKM01 > JAAYXZ01. The sequence continues at coordinate 206 of JAMWBP010000170.1, read as the reverse complement.
ACCTTTCCAGAGAAGAAAATAAGTGGGCGGTGCAGGACTTGAACCTGCGACCTCTCGCTTCGCTCTTCAGGAGGGGGTGCTTCCCCCTTCCTGATATAGTCCTCCCCCCACTACATAAGGAAAAAGCGCAAGGGACAGTTCTTTCCCCTGCACCTCTTTTTGGTTGCTGGTTCTTACAAAGGAAGTGGACCCGGCCGGATTCGAAC
>JAMWBP010000169.1 GCA_023819365.1 Candidatus Omnitrophota bacterium | reverse complement strand
AAAAATCTGTCAAATTTTATTTCCCCCTAGAGCATAACATAACTTAAGTGTCTGTAAATTAAGAACTTATAAAAGAATTCCCTTATGTCAGAATTTCAGCTCACCTCCATCTTCTTATAAGAGAAAAGATTAATGTTAATAAAATACTTATAATGATACTTGTTGCAAGCGGAAAATAAAAAGTAAAGTTCTCTTTCTTCACTATTATGTCTCCGGGTAATCTACCAAAAGGAACTTTAATCCCTTTTTCTATAAATACTGATACTATAATTAAAACCACCCCGGTAATTAGTAGAAATTTTGCCAAATTACTTTCCATTTTACATCTCACATCTCACTTCTCACGCTTTTTCTCACTCCTTCTATCTTTCCTTCTCCTTATATGATTAGAGAGAGGAGAAAAGTTTTTCAAGTGTTTTCTTTATCTCCTTGCAGTGGTCTCCATCCCAGTATACCCTTTTACAGGAAGGACATTGAGAGAAAACATCTTTTGTAGAATACACATATTCAGGGACAAGTTCTTTTATCTCTTCTTTTCTTTTACTCTCAAGGACTGAATTACAGAGAGAGCACCTATTAAAAAGGTTTTCTTTTAATGGGATAAGGGATACCTTACTTATAATCTCTTTTAACTGGTTTAAAGTTCCTTCGCTTTCAATCAGAACAACAACATCAGGATTTGAAAGTGCTAATTTTCTGTCCCTTGTCAGAATTATTCTTCCTTCTTTTCTTCCAACTCGTAGAAGTTCTGCCTTCCTGTTTGTATTAAAGTAAAGGGTATCATATCCCATTAATCTGAGCCATCTGCCTGCCTTACCAAGCATTCCATCTGCAATAAATTTTTCCATCTATATCCTTAAAACTTTTGCAGGAAAGCAAAAGTTTGACTTAAAGGGATTTAATCCCTTTATATCCCTATCGGTTTCATCTCCCCTAAATCCCCTCATAAATTCTTGAGGGGACTTATGGTTTTTCCGTTTATTTTTATATAATACATAAAAAAACAAAATTTTGCATATTGTCATTTTGTGCTTTTCCTTTCGTGCAAAATTTTGTTTTCAAAGCCCCTTTGGAGACCTAAACTTCTTGCAATTTTTATTACTTCTCTGAATTCTTCTCCTGTTGGTCTTCTGTTTATCTCCGGGTATAAATGTGCCCTGCCACAGGGTCTATACTGGTCCATTATATTTATATAGGTGTCTTTAGAAAGTCCTGCAATAAATTTTAGAACCTTTTCCGAACCAGCAAGGTTGTCAGGTAATACAAGATGTCTCACAAGGAGCCCTTTTTCTGCTATGCCACTTGAATTTATCCTTAAATCACCCACCTGTCTATACATCTCTTCAATGGACTCTTTGCATCTTTCAAAATAGTCAGGGGCATTAGAATATTTTTTTGCAGGTTCACTTTCACTGTATTTTATATCAGGCATATAGATATCTACTATACCATCCAGTAATTTTATTATATCTACATTTTCGTAGCCACTGCAGTTCCAGACAACCGGTATATCAAGCCCTTTTTCTATTGCATATCTTAATGATTTTACTATCTGAGGGGTAAAGTGTGTAGGGGTAACAAGGTTGATATTATGGCACCTATTTTTCTGAAGTTTTAGCATAATATCTGACAACTCCTCTTCAGAAATAACCTCCCCTATTCCAAGATAATCGCTCTCGCGATTACTTTCATAGGGGCTCACGCCCCTCTGACGGTCGCTATCGCTCCCTGTCACCCCACGGGGGAAACCAGATTGTTTCCCCCGTTCACCCCCTAATCCCGCATCGGATTGAAATTCCGATGCTCTTATATATTTTTTATCCATAACAATCCCTAACACTGAAGATTACTAAGCGGGGCGGACGGGATTCGAACCCGCGACATCCAGATCGACAGTCTGGCATTCTAGGCCACTGAACTACCGCCCCTTATTTTCAATCCGTATTTCTCTTAAATTATAAACCTGATCGTCCTTTCGGTCAACATTCCCATTGCCTTATTAAAAATCTATACGAAAATATCCATCTCCTAACAAAAAAGAAAGAGAATGAGAATAAAGGGACAGTCCCCTTTTCCTATTTCCTATATAGAGTGATGGAATGTGCTGAAGTTGAAGGAAGTAAAAAGAGGCAATTGGAGAGGATTTATAAAAATTTAAATCCGGGAGAATTAAGAAGGAAGATTGTACAACTGCAAGAAGAACCATAATGAAAGAAATTGGAAAAAGAAGAGGTTTTCGTGTAGAAAAATTAATAAAGCAACAGGGAATAAAATAACAGGAACAACAGTTTTTATCAAAACATCATACTTTCCAGCCGCTTGATTCTCTCCTCTATAGGAGGATGTGTAGAAAAGAGTGTCAATATAGACCTTCCACTGAAAGGGTTAACTATAAACATATGTGCTGTGGAAGGATTTGCATTATTCATAGGCCTTGCCTTAACGCCCATAGCAAGTTTTCTTAATGCCTCTGCAAGGTACATTGGATTACCTGCAAGTTTTGCGCCATCCTCATCAGCGATGTACTCTCTTCCCCTTGATATTGCCATCTGGACAATTATAGCCGCTATAGGTGCAAGTATGGCAAAGGCAAGCATTGCTACAAGGGTAAAGATATTTCCCTGTCTTCTATCATCTCTTCCACCACCTAAAATTGCGGCCCACTGTAGCATCCTTGCAAGCATTGTTATTGCCCCTGCTATTGTTGCAGCAACTGTGGCAACCAGTATATCCCTGTTTTTTATATGTCCTAATTCATGTGCAAGGACCCCTTTCAGTTCATTTTCATTGAGAATCTCCATTATCCCGCTTGTAACAGCAACAGCAGAATGTGCAGGGTCCCTTCCTGTGGCAAAGGCGTTGGGTGTGGCTGAAGGGATAATATAAATCTTTGGCATAGGCAGAGACGCCTTCTGTGTAAGTTCCCCTACAATCCTGTAAAGAGAAGGTGATTCCTCCGGAGTTGCCTGCCTTGCTCTGTACATAGCCAGCACAATCTTATCACTGAAAAAGTAGGATATCCAGTTCAATGCAAGCGCAATAAAAAACGCTATATACATCCCCTCTTTTCCAAAGAAACTTCCTATAAGCACAAATATAACTGTCAGTATCCCTAAAAGAAAATACGTCCTTATCCTG
>JAMWBP010000168.1 GCA_023819365.1 Candidatus Omnitrophota bacterium | reverse complement strand
CGTTCTTTAAAGTCAACTTTACTTTCTCCATATATGTGATAGGAATCAGATATATCTGTATATTGCCCTACTTTAATCTCTTTTCCTGTTTTCTCAGAAACCTTTTTTGCAATAAATTCTTGCAGTGATGTAAGCCCGAATATATTCATAAATGCCGCTCTGTATGCATCCCTTGACCGCCAGTGTGCATTCATCACAAGGTAATGTTTGCCATCCTTATCTTCAACTATCCTGCACCAGAGGCGTTGTAAACAGGGCGGGTCATATGTCTGTGGGTCATAAAATGGCACCCAGGTAATTGCCTGTGCCCTTCTGGTAAAGAAAACAGAACTAAGTTTTTCAATAGTATACTCAATCTGGTTTACTTTTCTTTTTTCAGAACTTTCCGGGATATTATAGTTAAACAACCTGTCATGGTATGTATATGTCCACTTTTTCTCTTCAGGAGATATCCAGTGGTCATGGATTCCATCCACTACCTCCTGCCTGTATTTCTCAAGGTCTTCTATCCCACCCGGAAAAGCAAGATGTATCCTTGGTTCTGCAAATGGGTTATCAATTACCATTATCATTGTAGCATCCCTGCTTTCAGGGTCTTCTGGCTTATCATATTCTGTTTTTATAGAAATACCTTTCTCCCATAGTTCCAATAAACTTCTTTCCCACACCTCAGCAACTGTCTCTCCCTTAACCATTAATACCGGTATCATCTTCTCCTCCTTCTTAACGGTATATCTACCCACCTGTATGTATTCAAAATATCTTTTTTTTCAAGCCAGCCCCTTCTTGCAGTTCCAACGCCAAGTTCCATATCTAAAAGCATTCCTGCACTATGCGCATTGGTCCCTATAATAAATTTTACTCCATAACTTTTCGCCTTAAGTATATTGGTATCGTTTAAGTCAAGGCGGTCATAAGAAGCATTGATTTCAAGAACGACCCCTTTTTCTGCTGCATATTCCATTACTTCCTCTATGTTTATATTATAACCTTCCCTGCCAGATAACAACCTGCCTGTTGGGTGGGCTATGATATCAATAAAAGGATTATTCATTGCTTCTTTCATCCTTTCTGTAACATTTTTTGTAAATCCCTGATGTATTGCTCCTATAACAAAATCAAGTTTTTCCAACACAGAATCTGAATAATCCAGAGAACCGTTGGAAAGTATATCCACCTCCATCCCCTTTAATATCTTTATCCCCTTTATCTTCTCCTGAACACGGTCAATCTCCTCAGTCCTTTTTTTAAGTGTCTCTTCATCAAGCCCACCTGCTATCTTTGATGTCTTAGAGTGGTCACAGATTCCTATATATTCATATCCCATTCTCTTCGCTGCCATCGCAATCTTTTCAATATCATCCATACCATCAGAATAGTTTGAATGGACATGTATATCCCCCTTTATATCATCCTGTCTGACAAGTACCGGTAGTTTCCCCTCCATTGCCGCTTCTATTTCACCCCTATCCTCCCTCAGTTCCGGAGGAATCCACTCAATACCAAGGACTTTGTAAACATCTTCCTCTGTTTTACCTGCAATTTTTTTTGTCCCCTTAAAGACACCATATTCACTTATTTTAAGACCTCTATCCTTTGCCAGCCCTCTTAGTTTTATATTGTGTGCCTTTGAACCTGTAAAATATAAAAGCGCTGCCCCCCATGACTCCTTTTCCACTACCCTTAAGTCAACCTGCAAATTTTCATAAGATGTCCTAACAGATGCCTGTGTATCCCCTTTTGCTATTACTTCTTTAACATATGCCTGCCGGACAAATGCCTCAATAATATCACCTGTCTCTTCTCCTGTAGCAAGTATATCTATATCTCCGATGGTCTCTTTCATCCTCCTTAAAGAGCCTGCTGGAGAGATACTTTCGGCTATAGCAAAAAGTGGATTGATAACTTCTCTGACAACCTTCAGCGCAGTGGCAAGTGGTATCCTTGCCCTCCCTGTTTTATATAAAAGGATTCCTTTCTTAATATTTTCTTCTTTTTTCTCTCCCATACCTGGAAGAGCAGCAACTTTTCCTTCGTTTATCACCTTTTCAAGGTCTGTTATATTTTTTATCCCTAGTTCTTTATGTAACAGTTGCAATGTCTTTGGCCCTAAATTTGGTATATTCAAAAGTTCTAAAAGTCCATCAGGGATATCTGCAACTACCTCTTCATATTTTTTAATCCTGCCTGTTTTAAGATACTCCTCTATCTTTTCTACCATCCCTTTTCCTATACCTTCAATCTCAGATGGATGTATCGCAGAAATATCTCCTGAAAATTCTCTTAATACCCTTGCTGCCTTTCTATATGCATTTACCTTAAAAACAAGTTCTCCTTTAAATTCAAGGGCATCCGCAATTTTATCAAAAATATCCGCTATCTCGGTATTCTTTCCCATACCATATATCTTAACAGATTTCCTATTGATATGGCAAACCAGAAGGGATGACTAATACTCATAAATAGGAAAGTTGGGTGTATCAAGGATAACACTAAGGATTTCTGAAGCGGTCTCTTCATCTATATAGTCAATCTTTTCAAGGAGACACTCTTCAGAATAAGGCAGTTTTGTAAGTACCACATCATAACCATTTTTACTGGTTTTAAGAACTACCTTCCCCCTTCCGTTATCAGGTATCTTTACAAAGAATAAAGAAATAAGTAGTAATAGAGAAACCAGCACAGCAGCGGGTTTAAGAATTTTAATACCAGAACGGTGCGGCCGGAACATTTTTATCTCCGTAAGTTTCTTTTCCCATACATCAGTTTCAGGTATAGAGACCTCTATTTTTTTACTCTTCTCAATGAGTTCTTTGTACTCTTCAAATATCTTGGTACATAGAGTACACTCTCTTAAATGTGCCTTTACCCTTTCGCTATCTGCCTGTGATAACTCCCCTGCAAGATAATCTACTATCAACCTTTCATATCTTTTACATTCCATTCCTTTTGCCTCCGAGGTTTTTCTTTATCTTTTGAACGACCTGAAAGTATGTTGCCTTCACAGTCCCTACTCTGCTTTTTGTAATCCTTGCTATCTCTTCATATGTAAGTTCCTCATAACACTTCAATATAAAAACCATCTTCTGTTTTGGAGTAAGATTATCAATCTCTCTTTTTATACTATCAACCATATCTGAGTCAATAATATTTTTTTCATTTATATGTAACC
>JAMWBP010000167.1 GCA_023819365.1 Candidatus Omnitrophota bacterium | reverse complement strand
TCTTATGTCGGAATTTTAGGGTTATATGATTGATTTGACAGGGTTTGGAATATTTAGTAGAATGTGGAGATATATAAAAATAGGGCAGGAGGGATAAATGGCACTTATAGAAACAAGAGGGTTAAGCAAGATATATACACTGGGTAAAAATAGACAGGTAGTTGCACTTAATAATGTAACTATGGGAATTGAAGAAGGTGAGATATTTGGAATTTTAGGTCCCAATGGCTCCGGTAAAACCACCTGTCTTAAACTTCTCCTGGGTATTATATTCCCTACAGAGGGAGAGATAGAAATTATGGGGGAGAACCAGTATTCTGTAACCGCAAAGAAAAATATCGGGTTTTTACCTGAAAATCCTTATTATTATGACTACCTTACCGGTCCTGAGATTCTAAAGTTTTACGGGAAACTATTTGATATTCCTTTATCTGTTATATCAACCAGAACTGAAGAACTTTTACATCTTGTGGGATTATATGATGCAAGAAATCTTACTCTCAGGCATTATTCAAAAGGGATGCTGGAGAGGATAGGACTTGCAGCAAGTTTGATAAACGACCCTAAAATTCTCATTTTAGATGAGCCGACTACAGGATTAGACCCTATCGGCTGCAAAGAAACAAGAGACCTTCTGATAAAACTTAACCAGGCAGGGAAAACTATCTTACTGTCAAGTCATTTCCTATCAGAGGTTGAAAGGGTATGCACAAGAATAGCGATATTTCATAGAGGATACCTTTTATCATCAGGAACCCTTGATGGTTTGATGAAGGACTATCAGGCAGAGAATCTTGAAGACCTTTTTGTTAAGACAATTGAGAAATTTGACACTCAAGGAAAACAGGAATTTGCATAAAAAGGGAGAAAAATATGAAAAAAGCATGGATTATAGCACTCAACACATTCCACGAATCATTGAGAAAGAAGACATTTTATATTCTTCTTGTGGTAGCACTTGTAGTCATAGGTGCTTCCAGATTTTTTTCTTTTCTTGCAGCAGAAGATGAACTTAAAATGATAAAGGATGTCAGTTTTTCCACGATTGAATTCTTTGGTGCCCTCATTGCTATATTTACCGCACTTGCTGCTGTATCTGGAGAAATAGAAAAAAGAACTATATATCCGCTTCTTTCCAAGCCAATTACAAGAAGCAATTTTATAATTGGTAAACTTATAGGACAATCACTGATTATACTCTTAAATGTTATTCTTATGAGTATATTTTTTATTGTACTGCTTTTCATTAAAAAGAGCCCACCTGATATAGAAACATTCAAGACAATCTTTCTTATCTTTATTGAACTTGTACTTATCGGTTCAATAACCCTTGCTGTTGCAACATTCGCAACAGATGCATTCAATATTATATTCTCATTCTTCCTTTATATTGTGGGACATCTTATATCTTACGGGAGAAGTCTACTGGAAAGGGTTGAAAATGTCGTTCTTAAAGGTCTCGGAGAGATGTTATACACAGTTATCCCGAACTATGAAAATTTTAATATAAAAGACAAGGTCGTTGTAGGAGTACAGGTAAGCTGGCAGTATATAGGACAGACCTTTATTTACGGCATTATATACATAGCAGTTGCTGTCTTGATAGGGGTATATTTCTTCAATAAGAGGGAGGTATGAACAGAAAACTTAACCGGATATTACTTATTATAGCCATCTTTCTTTATATCCCACTTGGATTGCTGCAGGTAAAAATTAACTACAGAAGAACTATTGAAAACCTTGAAAGTAGAATGCTTCTTATGCCTGGTCAGATGGCTGGAAGTTTGGTCCTTAGTGGGTTCAGGGGTATTGCTGCTGACCTTCTCTGGTTAAATATAGAGGACTTCTGGCATAAAGGACAGCACTACAAGATGTTGCCTTTATTTGATGCAGTGAGTTGGTTACAACCGGAATATGTCACTGTATGGGCTGTGGGTGGCTGGCATATGTCATACAACATCTTCTCCAATGTGGCAGAGGGGTTTGAAAAACTTCTTAACGATTTTACAAACAGCATAGAAAACCTATCTAATGAACAGAAAAAAGAGATTCAAGATATTGTAGATATTGCGAAAGGAGCAGAAAAGATAAAAGAAGAGATTTCTGCATATTATGGAAGGTGGCTCTCAGAGAATGAAATACCTCAAGCCCTATCCAGATTAAGTGGATATGAGGAACAACTCAAAAGATTTGAAGGGAAATATCCTGAAATTGTAGGCATTGCTAAAAGAATTGTTGAAATCCCTAAAGAGCAGATAATGTGGTATGAAAAGGGTATAAAATTCCTGAAAAAAGGTGTTTCTTATAACTCTGAAAAATATGATATATATTTTGAATTAGGGTGGACATACTATCACAAAGGCCAGGACTATCCAAATGCTGTAAAATATCTGGAGAAAGCCGTAAAATTTCCACATCCTGCATATGTGGATAATGTCCTTGCCCATGCCTATGAACTTAATGGCCAGGTTGATAAAGCCCTGGCACAATGGAAAAAACAACTTGCTTCAGGTAGTTTTGAAAGTATAGCAGAAAGGGCGATAAGGTGTATTAAAGAAGAAGGTGCTTTCAATCCTAAAAAAAGAAGGATGTTAGGTATAGATAAGGACTAAATTATTACTTCAACAAATGTCTAAGTCAGGAAAAATCTTTGTAATATCAGCCCCTTCAGGCACAGGAAAGACAATTATTGCAAGAAAGTTGAAAAGAAAACTTAAAGATATAGAATTAATAACTACCTATACGACAAGAAAGCCCAGACCCGGTGAAAGAAATGGTTACGACTATCACTTTATAACATCAATGAAATTCAAAAGAATGATTAAAAGTAATGACTTTGCAGAATGGGCTTTAGTTTATGGTAGTTATTATGGAACACCAAAAGAAGAGATTATCTCTGCTATCAACAAAGGAAAGAAAGCACTTTTAATTATTGATACACAAGGTGGGATGAGTATAAAAAGGATATTTCCAGAAGCAGTTCTTATAGGACTTCTTCCACCTTCTATAAAGGAACAGGAAAGGAGGATGAGAGAAAGAAGTGGTCTCTCAGAAGAAGAGATACAAAAACGACTTAAATCTGCAAAAGAAGAAAGAAAGGTTATATTATCTGAATATGACCATAGGTTTATCAATAAGAACTTAGAAAATACTATTAAAAAAATAGCAACAGTAATAAAAAGGAGTGGCTAATGGA
>JAMWBP010000166.1 GCA_023819365.1 Candidatus Omnitrophota bacterium | reverse complement strand
TCCATTCATAATAACTATTTTCACTATTGCCTATCAACAAAATAAAATTTTCACCATCATAACTATCATTTAAAGTTTTATAAGGAGAAGATGTTTCATCTGTTTTCCTTAAGTATATATAAAAATTCAAATTCCTGTATAAACCAAAGTTCAAAGAGCTTGCACTTCTTTTATAAATAAGCCCTCTTTTCCCTCCTTCCCAGATTGAAGAATTTGTATTTAAAGATAAATTGCTGAGATTATATTTTATGGATAGTGCCTTTTCTTCATATTGATAAGCTTCAGCATCAGTTTTATAACCATGCAACTTTTCAAAAATTTCAACTCTTTCTTTTTCACTGTCATTTTTTGGATTATGAACATAAAATCTTCTTGCAGAATACTCAGAATCTTTCATACTAGTAACTAAATTAGCCCTTAAAATATAAGTGTTGTCATATCTTATATTATCTATTCTTTTTTCTTTCCAGTTTACCTTCTTAAATTCAACACTATCAATAATGATTCTACCTTTAAGTCCATTCTTCTGTTTTATATAAATTCCAATTCCTGTAACTTTACTTAAAATTTTTATCTGTTTATCTGATAAAGATTGGATTCTTATTGTGAATTTTTTCCAGCCATTTTGGGTTAAACTAATATTTGTAAGGTCAGTATTAACATATTTAGAGGGAATAACTATTAAATTCTCGTTGGTATTAAAAATACCATCTCTGTTTAAATCTTCTGTTTGTATTTTTCCATCTCCTCCACCTTTTCTACCTCTGCCCACTCTTGTATCTACACTATTGTTAAAAGGATTATTAAACTCATAACCTGGATCAGTTGAATTCACCTCATAATCAAGTCTTTTATCCCCATCACTATCTTCATTAAATTCTCCTAAAGCAAGATAAAATTCTACTTGTTCTGAACCATTATCTTCATAAACATTGTTTCCATCTATATCACTTTGCAGTTTAACCCAAATAGATAATTCGTCATAATCAGAAAGATTTATTCCAGATGGACCATCTCCAACTGGGTGAACTGCACCAACCCAATCTCCTCCCTCTCTGAAATCATAATCAAGAATCAAAGCTGTCTGACTTATATTTGGATATTCAACTGAACTTAAATGTCCACCCAAAGCATTATATGGACCACATTTTAAAGAATAAGAAAGAATTTTATCCGAAGAAAGTTGAACGTTGTAATTGAGTGGAGTAACAGAACCATCCCAATTATCAACTCGATAATCCTTATATAAAAGTTTACCTCTATTCAAATAAGTTAATCCATCAATATTGGTTGTAGGAGAAACAAGTATCCATTCTATCTCATTTTTGTTAATAGAATAATTTTCGCCTGAATTTTCAAAATCTTCCACTATTGCATAATCAAGTGTATTTGGATCATAATAAGAAATTGCATATTCTCCTTTTGTTATTATATTTAATGGTTCTGGAAAATTAAAAAGTCTTGCAAAATTGAAACTTCCATCAATATCACCCATAAACAGGGCATCAGGATTATTGCCGATTTGTGGTGCTCCTTCTTCTCTCTGAAGTATTTTATATATAACAGTGCCACCTAAGTTAATAATTTTATTTGGTTTGTAGTCAAGTCTATTAGCAAAACTTAATTTTTGTGAACCACTCCAGAAAGGTTTATATTCATAATAAACTTCTATAACATCACTGTCATTTATGATTGTCGGATTGTTAAAGTAAATTTCACCAATTGATGGAACAATTCTATATTCTGACTTCGAAAGAAGTCTCCCATTTATATAAATTTTTTCACTTCCTTCCACAACATTAAAATCAAGTTGATACGAAGCTACAAATCTATAAAAATAAATTTGCATTGTATAAATAGAATCAGATGAAGTAGGGGAAGCATTAGTATAAATTTTACCAGAAGAATCAGGAAATGGAAGCGGATTTTTAAATTTTATTAAACCTGTATCAGGATAAAGAAAAAAATCCCCTTGATTAAATTGAAAATCTGCTTTTTGTGTTTTATTATAAGTATATACTACTGTAATAACAAAGCCATAAGATGGATCAAAATTTCTGTGAGAAAGCTGATAATATCCATTATGAAAAAATCTAGAAAATTGAAAATCATATCTCCATAGGTATAGATATATTTTACCATCTGTATCAATGCCAGTATAATCAGTTATATCGTATGAAAAACTAAGTCCCCCATGGTGAGTATAAGTTATAACAAGGTCAAGATTTTTATCAAGAGAGTTATTAAGATAAATTTCCCCAGAATTGAAATTTACAGTATAATCCTTTCCAGTTATTAACTTATAAAAATACTTTCCATCTATAATTTTTTCAGCTTTTGCACTATCAGAAGTAGATATGTATAATTCAAGAGTTGAATTATCTATCTGATTATCGGGTAATATAATATATTTTCTTTTTATATAATTTATATCAATAATTTCAATATTTTGGAGTTGTCTATTACCTATAAATTTCTTGTACCCTTTCTTTGTCTTAATAATACTAACCACTGTTTGATTTTCAAAGTCTCCTGCTTTCAATACAGATTTTAAACCATAGTTTTCCTTACTTGTTCCCTCATATTTGATAAAATAACTTGACTGTGGTATGTTTAATTCAACATTCCCAGCTGTCATTTCCCTTAAAATACCTTTATCACTTTCAAGAGCTTTGTATCCTATTTCATAACTATTCTCTGGACTTTCAGAATTATGATCTATTCCAATCTTTATCCTTTCTCCAATTTTTCCTACTACATTTAATCTCATTTTTTGGTCAAGATTAATTCCAAAATTGATACCCGGAAAACCTGATGGATATGCTGGATCTTTCCAGATAAAGCCATATCCAGCTTTAAAACTCACTCCTCCAGCCAGTATAATCTTTGTTTCCCATTCCTCAAAGCCAATTTCGAGACTTTTTTTATTTGTAGTTGTGGTTGATTCAATTTCAAATTTTTGCTTTTTTCTTGTGGCTTTTAAAAAAGCCTCATCCGAAAATGAAATTAATTCATTTTCACTTATAAGAATAGGTTTAGATTGAAATTTATACTTTTCTAAAGGATTTTTTATTAACAATTTTCTTACAGGATAAACATACTCTGCGAGATCAAGTCTTATACTTTCAACTGAATCTATTTCTTCAGGCGATGAAGTTATATCAATATAGAGTGGATCGTATTTTTTTTTATATTTTTCTATTTCTTTTTTTAAATCTT
>JAMWBP010000165.1 GCA_023819365.1 Candidatus Omnitrophota bacterium | reverse complement strand
TAATGACGATGTCAGGGACAAGATTGCGTGCCTTCTCTATGATTTCCATATATTGAGAGATAGTATATTTTCTGTTCATCAATCTTAATATTCTATCAGAACCTGATTGGACAGGTAGATGTAGGTATTTATACAGTTTAGGTAATTCTTTAAATAAAAATAAGAAAGTATCCTGAATATCTTTTGGATGTGAGGTGATAAAACCTAAGCGAAGAAGGCCATTTATACTGTGTATTCTGGCGACTAATGAAGTAAAATTTTCACCGATATCTTTTCCATACTCATTAACATTCTGTCCTAACAAAATAATTTCTTTTATGCCTTTATCAACTAAGGTTTCAACTTCTCTGTAAATGTCTTCAGGATATTTGCTCATTAGTTTGCCACGGGTGAAAGGGACCACACAATAAGAGCAAAAGTTTTCACATCCCTTTGTTATTGTGACAAAACATGAAACATCTCCATCTATAATAGGGCCTTCTGAAATAAAAGGATTTTTATTTTCCTTTGTAATGCATATTTTTCCTTTATCAAAAGTTTTTAATATATCAGGGAGTTTATTGTAATTATCAGGGGTACAGACAACATCAATAAAATCATAATTTTTATAAATATCTTCTTTATATAAACTGGCTGTACACCCTAAAAGGCATAAGACTTTCCCTTTTTTCTTTAGATATTTATACGAAGATAGGAAAGATAGTGCCCTGTTCTCTGCATGTTTTCGCACACTACAGGTATTTACAGCAATAATATCAGATTTTTCGGCACATTCAACTATTTCATATCCGTTTTTGATAAGAAGTGTTTTAATCTTTTCAGAATCATAAAAGTTCATCTGACACCCATATGTCTTTATATAAACCTTCTTCATTGGCAATACCTTTTATTTTACAATTACTCCCTTGAATACACATATAACCGCACCAAGAACAAATAAAGATGCCAGATAATACTCTTGTTTAAGTCCTTCCTTCATATAGATAACAGAAAAAGGGATAAATACAGATAGAGTTATTACTTCCTGAAGAATTTTTAACTGGCCAAGGTTCATCACAGTATAGCCGATACGGTTAGCAGGAACCTGAATAAGATATTCAAAAAAGGCAATTCCCAAACTGGCAAGGGTTGCCACTATCCATGGTTTACTATTTAGATTTTTAAAATGTGCATACCATGCAAATGTCATAAAGATGTTACTGCATATAAGCATTAATGCAGTGATGAATATTCTGTGCATACAAACCTCCTTATATCTGATATATTTTACCTTTATATGCATAAAAGTTAAAATATAGATGGAATTTAGAAATGGATAGTTTAATTACTCAGTTTAGTTTTCTTATACTTATAGTACTACTGATATCTTTTATTGCCAGATTACTGAAACAGCCACTTATCATTGGATACATAGTTGCAGGTATTATTGCTGGACCGGGTCTATTCAATATCATCTATGAAACCGCTCTTATTAATACATTTTCTGAGTTAGGGATATCTTTCCTGTTGTTCCTCGTAGGGCTCAATCTTTCTCCACAGGTTATAAAAGAATACGGTAAGATTTCTCTTATTACAGGGCTCGGACAGATTATTTTCACTTCTTTATTTGGGTATCTTATATGTATTAAACTTGGATTTTCAACAATAATTTCCTTGTATATTTCTGTTGCCCTTACATTTTCATCAACGATTATTATAATGAAACTTCTCTCCGATAAGGATGATATAGAAAAACTTTATGGAAAGATTTCTATTGGCTTTCTTCTTGTTCAGGATCTTGTTGCCATACTGGTTCTTATGGGGATTTCTTCACTGGGACAGGGAGTAGTGGGACAGGTTCTTTTTACCTTCTCCAGAGGGATTATTTTAGTTCTATTACTCATTTTATTTACACGGTATATCCTTAACAGGATAACTAACTTTCTTACATCTTCTCAAGAATTTTTATTCCTTTTTGTTATTGTATGGGGATTAGGACTTTCTTTTCTCTTCAGGTATATCGGGTTTTCAATGGAGATAGGTGCACTGACAGCAGGTATCCTTCTTTCCACAACTTCTTATAACTATGCTATTGTCTCCAAACTTAAAGTTTTAAGAGATTTTTTTATTATATTCTTTTTTATATTTTTAGGAAGTCAATTGACTTTTCAAGAAATTTTAAAATTTTTACCTCAATCAGCAATTCTTTCTCTTTTTATTCTTATAGGTAATCCACTTATAGTAATGGCTCTTATGGGAACCTTCAGATATACTAAAAGAACTGGTTTTCTAGCAGGACTTACTGTAGCCCAGATATCAGAATTTTCTCTTATTCTTATAACAATGGGGGTTAAAATAGGACATATCCCTCCTGATATACTTTCTCTTGTTACTTTTGTGGGAGTGATTACCATAGGGGCCTCTACCTATATGATTCTATATGCTGACAGGATATATCCTATATTATCAAGATATCTGAACATCTTTGAAAGGAAAAATCTAATAGAGAGGGAGGTATTAACAAAACGCTTTGGCTGTTTTCTTATTGGCTATAACAGAACCGGTTTTGATATCTTGAAAAGTTTACAGAAGTTGTATTCTGATGTCCTTGTTATTGATTTTAATCCATCAGTTATCAAAACGTTG
The DNA here is from genome assembly GCA_023819365.1 of Candidatus Omnitrophota bacterium. GTDB lineage: Bacteria > Ratteibacteria > UBA8468 > B48-G9 > JAFGKM01 > JAAYXZ01. The sequence goes on along the minus strand of JAMWBP010000165.1, from coordinate 612 downwards.
AAGCATAGAAAAATAAATTGTGTATACGGGGATGCTGAAGATATTGAACTTCTTGAATTATTGAAGATTAACAGAGCATATATGGTTATCTCAACAGCGCCTGACCTGTCAACCAATCTGCTACTTTTAAAATTTATCAGAGAAAAAAATAAGAAAACAGTGATTCTTCTTACTGCAAGACAGATTTCAGATGCCTTGATTTTATATGAAAATGGGGCTGATTACGTTATACTCCCTCACTTTTTAGGTGGACTCTATACAGCACAACTTATTGAAAAGTTTAAAACCCATAGAGAGAACTATGTGGATGAAAGCGATAAACAGATACAAGAACTTATGGAGCGTATAGTAGAAGGGCAGGAACACCCTACAGTAGAGAAAGAAATAAAGTAGGTTTATATCCTTCGGAGAGAAAATACAGAACCTGCAATTATGCCGAGCAATGTAAATAGATTGAATTTAAAAGAGACACCGCATTTTAATGAGAGGACGATAAGGTCAAGATTTTCTACATTCCAGGAGTGATTTATAGAGGATGATAGGACTTCATAGACCCCCCCCAAGGCCAGCGAGCAAACTCGTAACGTTGAACCCAAGGTTTTGCAGGGCCAC
>JAMWBP010000164.1 GCA_023819365.1 Candidatus Omnitrophota bacterium | reverse complement strand
CCTGTTCTATCCAGCTTATTGACATATATCAATCGTGGTATATTATATCTACTACTCTGTCGCCATACTGTTTCTGATTGTGGCTGAACCCCCCCTACTCCACAAAAAATTGCTATAGCACCATCTAATACTCTTAATGTCCTTTCTACCTCTATAGTAAAATCAACATGACCTGGGGTATCAATGATATTTATTTTATGGTTTTTCCAATAGCAGGTGGTTACAGCAGCAAAGATTGTTATACCTCGTTCCTTCTCCTGGTCCATCCAGTCCATTACTGCTGTTCCTTCATCCACCTCTCCTATCTTATGGGTTTTACCAGTGTAAAATAATAACCTTTCGGTAGTAGTTGTTTTACCTGCATCTATATGTGCTATTATCCCAATATTTCTTACCTTTGTAATACCCATAGGGAACCATTCCCCTGAAGTCCTCTCTGGACTTTCTTGTAGATATTTCATTATAATAATTCTTTAAGCCATTTGGATTATTCAAATTCCAATGTTAATACTAAAGGCAAAACTTAAATTTTAATCCAAAATTTTATATCTATTTGAGATTTATATAGTTTATTCTTTATGCCTCAATTTTACCATCTATAATGGGCAAAAGCACGGTTGGATTCAGCCATCTTATGGGTATCTTCTTTCTTCTTAACACTTGCCCCCTCACCTTTTGCCGCTTCAAGGAGTTCATCTACAAGTTTCTCTGAAATACCCTTACCCTTTCTTCCTCTTGCTGTTTCAATTATCCACCTTATTGCCAGAGCAAGGCTTCTCCTTGGGGGTACTTCTACCGGAATTTGGTAGGTTGCACCACCAACCCTTCTTGGTCTGACTTCAAGTTTTGGCTTTACATTGTTTAATGCCCTTTTAAAAACAGATAGTGGATCTTCTTTTGTCTTTTCTGCTATTATATCCATTGCATTATAAAACAATCTACATGCTAGGCTTTTTTTCCCATCTTTCATAAGCACATTTATAAAGGTAGATACTTCAGAATCATTATACTTAAAATCTCCTTTTAACTTTCTTTTTTCTGCTTTCTTCCGTCTTGGCATTTTCAACCTCCTGCTTTCTTCTCTTCTGTTCCTGCTGGCTTCTTTGTTCCATATCTTGACCTTGATTTCTTTCTACCTTCAACTCCTCCGGCATCAAGTATCCCACGAATAACATGATACTTAACACCAGGTAAGTCTCTTACTCTTCCACCTCTTATAAGTACAATTGAGTGTTCCTGAAGGTTGTGTCCAATCCCTGGGATGTATGCAATTACCTCTTTTCCATTTGTTAGTCTTACCTTAGCAATTTTTCTTAATGCTGAATTAGGTTTCTTAGGGGTTATCGTTTTCACATAGAGGCAAACACCTCGTTTCTGTGGATTAGCTTCAAGTGCTGTAGATTTTGATTTTTTCTTTTTTTGACTCCTTTTCTTTTTTAAAAGCTGATTGTAGGTCGGCATACCCCCTCCTATTTTTTAAGAATTTCTTCTTCAAAAACCGATTCAGAAGAAATTTTTTCTGCATCTCTTTTTGTAAATACTCCTGTTCCCGATGGAATTAACCTTCCCAGAATAACATTTTCTTTGAGCCCTTCAAGATGGTCTTCAGCACCTAATATTGCAGCATTGGTTAAGACCTTCATTGTTTCCTGAAAAGAAGCTGCTGAGATAAAACTTTCACTGGAAAGCGCTACCCTTGTAATTCCTAGAATCTGAGGACTGAAAGTAGCTGGCTTTTTATTCTTCGGTAATGACTCATTAATTTTCTGGATTTTAACTCTGTCTATTTCCTCTCCTTCAAGTAGATAAGTATCTCCAGGGTCTTCAACTCTAACTTTGGAAAGCATCTGTCGGATTATTATCTCTATATGCTTATCGTTTATCATAACTCCTTCAACCCTGTAGACACTCTGAATTTCATTCAACAAATACTCTTGGACTTTTTTCTCTCCTTCAATCTTCAATATATCCTTTAGGACCACATGTCCATCTGTAATTCTTTCCCCTGCTTTTACAACATCTCCGCTACCAACTAGAAGATGCTTACCGGGTGGGATATCGTATTCTTTACGACTACCTGTTTCAGGGTTAGAAACAATAACTTTTCTTGTTCCTCTTTCTCCAGGAAACACCTCTACTTTTCCTTCAATCTCACTCAATATAGCAGGGTTTTTAAGTGTTCGTACTTCAAATAATTCTGTAACCCTAGGGAGGCCACCGGTAATGTCCTGCACCCGTCTTTCTATTCTAAATATCTTTGCAAGTACATCTCCAGGATATATCTTATCTCCTTCTTCTACCATAATATGAGCATCTTCCGGGATATGATAAACACCTAATTTACTCTTTTTATCATCAAGTATAATAATGCGGGGGTCCATCTCTTCTTTATGTCTGATAACAATCTTCCTTCTTATTCCTGTTGTGCTATCTATCTCTTCTTTTACGGTCTTCCCTACCTCTATATCCTCATATTTTACATTTCCTTCATATTCAGATATGACTGGTATTGAATACGGGTCCCACTGAACAATTAACTTTCCTGCCTCAACTCTTTGTCCATCTTTTACAAGGATTTCTGTACCAACTCTAAGTGTATATGTTTCTATCTCCCTTCCTCTTTCATCATAGAGTCCTATCTTGCCTTCTCTTCGGATAACAACATTTTTACCCTTTCTGTTCTTAACAAGTTTAAGGTCTTCAAGATATCTTACTATACAATCCTGAGGTGCTTTATATGAAGAGGCACCAGTTCCTCTTAATGCTGCACCACCTGTATGAAAAGTTCTTAATGTCAACTGGGTTCCCGGTTCGCCGATTGACTGAGCGGCTATTATTCCAACTGCCTCCCCGATATTTACAAGTTTTTTCCTTGAGAGGTCCCATCCATAGCATTTGGCACATATACCTTTTTCCGAACGGCAAGTAAGTACTGACCTTATCCGTATTTTATTTATCCCTGCTTCAACAATTGCCTGGGCTTTTTCCTCATCTATAATTTCACCTGTCCGTACAATAACTGTATCGGTTACAATGTCAACTATATTATCCAGAGCAACCCTTCCTATAATCCTATCTTTTAAGGAAAGGAGTTCTTCATCTCCGATAATAAGGGGACTAATAAGAACGCCTTCCATACTTCCACAATCTTCTTCTGTGACAATAACAGAATGAGCTACATCTACCAACTTTCTGCTAAGATATCCTGCATCAGATGTTTTTAAAGCAGTATCAACAAGGCCCTTTCTTCCT
>JAMWBP010000163.1 GCA_023819365.1 Candidatus Omnitrophota bacterium | reverse complement strand
ATACTTTTTTCTGTTGTAGTATACTCTCTAATTTACTATTACCGCGACCTTATCTTTGGACCTCCTGTATTGTTCTGGGACGATGACTATATTGAAATTAATCTTTATCCAGGTAATTATAACGCAGCGGTCATATTCACAATTGATGATATCTATAAATTAACTGAACCGGAAGAGATATTGAATATAACTGAAATACTTGACCGTTATAGTATTAAGGGTGTGTTTTTTGTTATTCCATATTACAAAGGCAGATACAAAATCAATAAAGATGACCCTGTAACAAAAACCCTTATAGAGATAGAAAAGAAAGGACATGAGATAGCACAGCATGGGCTGACTCACTGGGTTCCCAGACGGAAGTTGAAGATTGTCAATTATGCAAGAGAATTTACAGATGTCCCTTACAGCGAGCAGAAAAGGAGGATTGCCATAGGTAAGAAGATACTGGAAGAAGCAGGATTACAGATAAACGGCTTCAGGGCACCTGCCTTTAGTGCCAATCAAAATACACTAAAGGTTTTAGACCATCTAAACTTCTTATATGGGTCTAATGCCGGGCTTTATCCTCCACCATATATGCTTGCCAACAAAATGTTTGTTGAGTCCATATATTACCCTTATCACCCTTCAGATTTAAATATACTGGAATTTGTTAGCCATGGTGACCTTTTTCGGACACACTTCAATCCCAAAAACCTCATCCTTATAAAACACCGTTTCGGAAAGGTTTATAAAAGAAAAGGTGTCTTTGTCCTGTATACACATATAGAGCCACTTAATACCCCACGGTCGCTGAAACTTCTTGAAGAGAGTTTAGAGTATATCAATACCCATAATGTATGGAAGCCCACACTGACAGAGATTGCCCTATGGTGGAGAGCAAGGGAGTCATTGTATGCAGAAACAAAAATATTAGGAGATACACTTGTCATAACACTCGAAAAAGGTAATGAACTTGAACTCAAGAATCTTACTATTTTATTCAAAAGAAATATACCTGCAAAAAAATATAGGGTTGTAAACGGAGAAGGGGATATACTTAAAAAAGGTGAGATTGAAGAAAGGAGTGTTACAATAGATTATTAAAATATGCCTGTTATAAGAAAGTATCAGGAACCGTATGACAGAAAATTTATAAGAGAGATTTGTTGTGATACCGCTTTTTTAGGAGACCCTGTAGAGAATTTCTTTGAGGGGAGAGAGGTTGTGGCTGATTTACTGACACTTTATTATACGGACTATGAGCCAGAATCTGTGTTTGTAGCAGAACTTACTGGACAAATTGTAGGGTATCTTACTGGATGTAAGAATATAAAAAGGCAAAAAAGGATATTTATAACAAGGATACTTCCAGTTATAGCAGTCAGATTTATCTTAAGCGATAGTATTTTGAAAAAAAAGAATGTCCTATTCCTTTATCACTGTATCCTTTCATTTCTGAAAAAAGAGTTTTTCACAACGGATGTTCTTTTAGAGCATCCTGCAACACTCCATATAAACATAGACAGAAGATATAGAAACATGGGTATAGGTAAAAAACTTGTTAGTGAATACCTGTACTATCTAAAAAATGAAAAAGTAAAGGGGGTTTGTCTTGCCACGGTATCTGTTGATGCAGTAAGATTTTTTAAAAAGATGGGTTTTACTGTATTACAGAAAAAGAAGGTTTCTTGTTTTGCCTATCTGGGATATAAAAGATTATACAGGTTTATATTGGGTAGAAAATTAACAGATGAAAAGGCAGATGTGATAGAATAAGAATATGAAAAAAGGAATTAAGATATCACCCTCCCTTCTCTCTGCGGACTTTAGCCGATTGGGAGAAGAGGTAAAGGCAGTTACAGATGCAGGTGCGGACTTCATCCACTTTGATGTGATGGATGGGCACTTCGTCCCCAATATAACATTCGGTCCAATGATACTCAAGGCAATAAGAAAATTTTCACATCTCCCTTTTGAAGCACATCTTATGATTTCTAACCCGGAAAGATACTGGAAAAGTTTTGCTGATGCAGGAGCAGATGTGATAGGGATACATATAGAGTGTGATATAAACCATAAGCAAATTATAGATAAGATACATAAATACGGGAAAAAGGTCTGTATTGTGATAAATCCACCTACTAATATAGAAAGGGTATATCCCTTCCTTGAAGATATTGAACAACTGCTTATAATGACAGTAAATCCGGGCTTTGGTGGCCAGGAGTTTATAGCAGAGGTTGTCCCTAAAATAGAAAAGGTTGCTGAGATAAGAGAGAAAAAAGGACTTTCTTTTGAGATATCTGTTGATGGTGGGATAAACTACAAAACAGCAGAGATAGTAAAAAGGGCAGGGGTGGATATAATTATAGCGGGCTCTTTTATATTTGGCAGTGATAATTATAAAGAAGTAATAGAGGGGTTGCGTAGATGAAAAAAATAACATTTAACCAGTTAAAAGATTTACTAAAAGATAAAAGGAATAGAGAAATAGAAGAAAAGGTGAGAGATATTATTAAAGAGGTAAGAGACAAAGGAGATAAAGCACTTATAAAATTCACTGAACAGTTTGATGGTGTAAAAAATGTAAAGATCAAAGTTCCTGAAGTGGAGATAGAGCGGGCAAGAAAAGGGATGGATAGAGAAGTTATTAAGGTGATAGAAACAGCAAAAAAAAGGATAGAGAGATACCATAAGAGACAGATGCCCGAAGGTTTTATTTTAAAGGAAAGGGATATATCTGTAGAATTCAGGTTTTCTTCTATTGAAAGTGCTGGAATTTATATACCTGCAGGCCAGGCACCCCTTGTTTCTACAGTGCTTATGACAGTTATCCCTGCCTATATCGCTGGTGTAAAAGAAATATATGTGGCAAGCCCCCCTTCCTCTCAGGGTTCTGTCCACCCTTTAATAATAGGGGTTTTAGGATATCTTGGCATCAAGGATATCTTTGCTGTAGGTGGAGCACAGGCAATTGCTGCTTTTGCCTATGGAACAGAGACAATACCTAAGGTGGATGTGATAGCAGGCCCTGGTAATAAATATGTCAATACAGCAAAACTACTTGTATCAGGGGATGTTGGTATAGATACACCAGCAGGTCCCAGTGAACTTGTAATATTTTCTGATGATACAGGAAACCCTGCATTTTTATCAGCAGATATGAACGCACAGATAGAACACAGGGAAGGGTTAGGTGTTTTGATAACAACATCTGAAAAACTTGGTGAAAAAGTAAGCGAAGAGGTGAAGGGTGGATACTGGATTTATG
>JAMWBP010000162.1 GCA_023819365.1 Candidatus Omnitrophota bacterium | reverse complement strand
TTATGGCAGTAGTAAACAGGACACTTTCTTCACCTATTAATATCCACTGTGACCATTCTGATACGCTTGGTGCAAGGGACTGCGGGTGGATACAACTATTCTCAGAGAATGTTCAGGAGGCATATGATAACCTTATACAGGCAGTAAGGATTGCAGAACATCCTGATGTAAAACTTCCTGTAATGGCAACCACTGATGGATTTATATTGAGTCACTGCCTTGAGACATTAGATATCCTTTCTGACCAAGAAGTTCAGGAATTTATTGGGGTGGCACCTGAAAGGCCCAATCTTATAAAGAGTTTAAGTGAAGGGAGCCCAATTACACTTGGGGCACTGGACCTGCAGGACTATTACTTTGAGCATAAGAGACAGGCAGCAGAAGGTATGTTTAATGCAAAGAAGGTGATACCTGAGATAGGTAAGGAATTCGGAAAAAGGTTTGGTAGAGAATATGGATTTTTTGAGGAGTATAAATCTGCAGATGCAGAAGCAGTTATTTTTGTAATGGGTTCTACTGCAGGAACTGCAAAGGATATAGTGGATGAAATGAGGAAAGAAGGGAAGAAGGTGGGACTTCTGAAGCTCAGGGTCTACAGACCTTTCCCAGCAGAAGAATTAGCAAAGGCACTAAAAGGTAAAAAGGCAGTGGGTGTAATGGACAGGGCAGATGGTATGAGTGCATTTTCAGGACCTTTATATCCTGATATATGTGCTGCCCTTTATGATATAGAGGGAGAAAGACCTATCATTCAGGACTATATATATGGACTTGGTGGAAGGGATGTAAGAAAGGAAGATATAAGGTATATATTTGAGGAGATATTGAAGACAGCAAAGAAAGGTAGAAAGGACTATACACTTAAATATATTGGAGTAAGAGAATAGGAGGATAAAGATGCCAACACTAAAGCAACTTGCAAAAAGAGAAGAGAGGTTTGTTTCAGGGCACCGGCTATGTGCTGGTTGTGGTGCTGGTCCTGTAGCAAGGATGGTAATGCTTGCTATAGAAAAACCAGTAATTGTAGGGAATGCAACAGGGTGTCTTGAGGTTGCAAGTACCATATTCCCATATTCTTCCTGGAAGGTTCCATATATACACTCTGCATTTGAAAATGTTGCTGCAACAATAAGTGGTGTTGAGGCAGCATATCGCTCATTAAAAAAACAGGGAAAGTTAGACAAGGATATTGTATTTGTTGCATTTGGTGGAGATGGTGGAACATATGACATAGGACTTCAATCCCTTTCAGGTGCAGCAGAACGTGGACACAGGATGCTTTATGTATGCTATAACAACCAGGCGTATATGAACTGTTTAAGTACCTCTTCTATTATAATGACGAAGAAAGGTCCTAAAAAAATAACAGAGGTAAAAGTAGGGGATGAGGTTTACGCATTTGACCAGAAGACATATCAATTGGTTGTTAAAAAGTGTACTGGTGTCTTTGATAATGGAATAAAACCTGTGTATGAACTTAAAACACTCCATCATTCAATAAAGGCAACCGATAACCATCCATTCTTGGTTTTGAAAAGAAATGGTTTTATCTGGAAGACATTAGGTGATATAGAAACAGGAGATGAGATTGTGGTGTGTAAAAATCCGGTAAAGACCGCTCAGTTCAGTGTTGGAAAGGTCAATATTCATACTGCTTCCAGTTTTGAAAACAATCACTTCAGCACAGAAAAAGTTAAAAGTATAGAATTTGTAGGTGAAGAACCCACATTAGACCTTAGGGTTGAGGATGAACATAACTTTATTGCCGATGGGATAGTTGTACATAACACCGGCATCCAGCGCTCGTCTGCAACACCAAAGGCAGCACACACAACAACATCACCTCTTGGAAAAGTCATCCCTGGGAAGGGTCAGTTCCCCAAGGACCTGCCATCCATAATGGTCGCACATAATATCCCCTATGTCGCGACTTCAATTCCTGGAAGATGGAATGACCTTGTGACAAAAGTAGAGAAGGCGGTATCTTTTGATGGATTTACATTTATAGATGTCCTTTCACCCTGTCGTCTTGGCTGGCCACATGAGCCAGAACTTACAATGGAGATTTCACGGCTTGCTGTGGATACCTGTATCTGGCCGATATATGAGGTAGTTGAAGGTAGGTATAAACTTACCTATAAACCAAAAGAGAAAAAGCCAGTAGTAGAGTGGTTTAAACTTCAGAGAAGGTTTGCACATCTTTTAAAACCAGAAAACCACGAACTCCTTGAAGAGATACAGAAAGAGGTTGACAGACGCTGGGAGATACTCTTGAAAAAGTGTGAAGGGTGATGGAATGAAACAGGAGGAGTAAATTATCAGTAAACTCCTCCTCACCTTGTTCATTGGATGAGGAGATAGGGCGCGAGGGATAAAGTCAAAAGGCAAAATCCAAAAGTCAAAAAATCAACTGAATGGTGATAAAACTTTTGCCCTTTGAATTTTTATTAAGTTTTTTGCTCTGAACTTTTGACTTTTGCCCTTTGAATTTTTATTAAGTTTTTTGCTCTGAACTTTTGACTTTTGCCCTTTGAATTTTAACTTTTTATTAAGTATGACATAGTTTGGTGAATTATTACCAGGAGGATAAAAGATGAACTCCCTTGTCTTGGCAGGGATAGGGCTTTTACTTTTTATTTTTGCATACCACTTCTATGGCAGGTTCCTTGAAAGACAATGGGATATAGACCCTGCGAGAAAGACACCTGCTTTTGAAAAACAAGATGGCGTTGACTATATCCCTGCAAAACATAACCTTATACTTTTTGGACACCACTTCTCTTCCATCGCAGGGGCAGGACCTATACTCGGACCTGTAATTGCGTGTATGTTCTGGGGGTGGCTCCCTGCGGTCTTATGGATTGTTTTTGGTTCAATCTTTTTAGGCGGAGTCCATGACTTTGGTTCCCTTGTTATAAGTTTAAGGTATGGTGGTAGTAGTGTGGGAGATATCACCCAGTCAGTTATAAACAGAAGAAGTAAGGTTATTTTCTCCCTTTTCCTTTATCTGTCCCTAATCCTTGTGGTCGCTGTTTTTGCATCTGTTACAGCCACCACACTTATTAAAGAGCCACAGATTGTTATTCCTACATTTGGGCTTATATTTATAGCGATATTATTTGGTGTTGTTGTATACAGATTGCAATGGAACTATCTATCTGCCACACTGATAGGTCTTGTCCTTTTAGTTTTATTATTTGTCATAGGACACAGATTCCCTTTATCATTAGGAGGATACAATACTGTGAAGTTATGGA
>JAMWBP010000161.1 GCA_023819365.1 Candidatus Omnitrophota bacterium | reverse complement strand
CTTGCCTTGTCATAAGTTCCATCATGTATATGGCAGTGTTCAATAAGCCCTTTAAGTTCTGTAAATGCCTCCTCAATAGTCATCATTTTTGTAAAAGGATGCATAATATCCCAGTTGATTTTTATATACGGGCTGTTTATCATCTTTACAGGTGCTGCTGCTATATCTGCACGGGAGAAAAAATCATGGGTTTCAAGGCATATATATACCTTATTCTTTTCTGCATAGGCATTTACCTTTGAAAGTGCCTCTGCAACAATCTTTATTGCTTCCTCATAGGATATGGGTGTTTCAGGGGTCCCTCCAAATACCCTTATCCTTTTACATCCTATATCAACTGCAAGGTCAACAAACCTTTTTGTTAGTTCAATCTCTTTTTCCCTTTTCTCTTCTTTAATGGAGCAATACATTATTGAAGTAGCAATACAGGCACACTCAATCCCTTCTCCTTCAAAGACCCTTTTTATCTCTTTTCTCTCTTCTACGGTTGCCTCTAATTCAATACCATGGCTGTGCCCCAGTTGTGCCCTTGGCTCTATCCCATCATATCCATACTTTTTTGCAATATCTATCGTCTCTTTCAATGTCTTATCTGGTGTGGTAAAACTCATAAACGCAAATTTCATAATTTACCCCCTTTGTCCGAAGATAACACTCCCTATTCTTACTATATTTGCCCCTTCTTCTATAGCCACCCTGTAGGTATCACTCATACCCATAGATATATATTTCATATTCACATTGGGCAATCTTTTTTCTTTAATTTTATCAAATAATTCCTTTGTTAGCCGGAAATAATACCTTATATCTTCAGGGTTGTTCACTAAAGGACCCATTGTCATAAGTCCTTCAATCTTTATATTTTTTAACTCTGATAACTCACTGATAAATTTTTCTGTATCTTCAGGAAAAACGCCTGACTTTTGTGGTTCTCTTCCACTATTAATTTCTATAAACACAGGAAGTATAATCCCTTTTTTCCCAGCATATTTATCTATCTCTTTTGCTAATAAAAAACTGTCAACTGTCTCTATGCAGTCAAATATATTCAATACTTTTCCTACTTTGTTTCTCTGGAGGTGCCCTATGAAGTGCCAGTTTACAGTTTTTCCTATCTCTCTAAATTTTTTCTCTGCTTCCTGGACATAGTTTTCACCTATAATCCTAATACCTGCATCTATCGCTTCCTTAATCTCTTCTACACTCCTTCCTTTTGTAGCAGCAATAACTATAACATTTTCTGGTACTTCTTTAAGTATCCTTTTTACATTTTCTTTTATGTTGTTCATTGAAAGGATCTCCTTAATTATTATATAATAATTTGGAAGAAAAAAGTATAGGAAGGAGGGAATGTGTACTCATTAGGACTGGACTTCGGGACAAATTCTGTAAGGGCTGTTATACTTGACCTTGAAAATGGGGTTGAGACAGCAGAGGCAGTGAGTAATTATCCTTCAGGTGTTGAAGGTATTATACTTGATGAGAAAAATCCTCATCTTGCAAGGCAGAATCCTCTTGACTACCATACATCTATGGAAGATGTGATAAAATGTGTCCTTAAGAAAGCAAAAAAAGACAAAAAGTTTAGCCCGGAAAAAATAATAGGGATTGGTGTAGATACAACAGGAAGCACACCTTTACCTGTGGATGAGAAACTTGTTCCACTTACCTTTTATAAAAAATTCCGGAACAACAAAAATGCGATGGCATATCTCTGGAAGGACCATACAGGTGCAGATGAAGCAGAACAGATAACAGAGGTTGCAAAAAGGGATAGGCCACAATACCTTTCAAAGATAGGCGGGGTCTATTCCTCTGAATGGTTCTTCTCAAAACTTCTCCATCTTATAAGAACTGATAAAGATGTCTTTGATGCGATGGCATCCTTTGTTGAAATCTGCGACTATATACCTGCTATTTTAAGTGGGAAGAGAAGTCCATCAGAGGTTGTGAGAAGTATATGTGCAGCAGGCCATAAGGCAATGTATAACCAAGAGTGGGGTGGTCTTCCTGATGAGGACTTCTTGTGCAAGGTAGATAAAAGATTAAAAGGTATAAAAGCGAAACTCTATAATAAGGCATATCCTGCAGGTGAAGTCGCAGGTTATCTATGTGCTGACTGGGCAGAAAGGACAGGGCTTCCTGAAGGTATCCCTGTAAGCGTGGGCGCATTTGATGCGCATATGGGTGCTGTGGGTGCAGGAGTAAGTGCTGGGGTGCTGGTTAAGGTGATAGGGACCTCTACCTGCGATATGACTGTTGCGCCTATGGAGAAAGAGATAAAGGATATTCCTGGTATCTGTGGTATCGTTCCCCATTCAATCATTCCTGGCTATATGGGAATTGAGGCAGGTCAGTCCGCTGTGGGTGATATATTTAACTGGTTTGTTAAGAAATTCGCTATACCTGACATTAAAGACCCTCATAGATATTATGCATCTCTTGCAGAAAAAATGAAACCGGGTGAGACAGGACTTATTGCACTTGACTGGCACAACGGTAACCGCAATATCCTTGTAGACCAGAAACTTACAGGACTTGTAGTTGGCTTTACACTGAATACCAGACCTGAGGAGGTATACAGGGCACTTATAGAGGCAACAGGTTTTGGTGCAAGGATAATCATTGAAAGGATAGAAGAGTATGGGGTTGAAATAAAAGAGATAGTTGCAACAGGTGGAATACCTGACAAAAATCCTCTTCTTATGCAGATATATGCAGATATTACAGGAAGGCATCTTAAGGTAGCATCTTCATCACAGACCTGTGCGGTTGGTGCTGCAATATTTGGTGCGGTTGCTGCGGGTAAAGACAAAGGTGGATTTGAAAATGTAGAAGAGGCGCAGAAAAAGATATGCAGGTTTAAGAAGATAAATTACAGACCAAACAGGAAGAATAAAGAGATATATGATAAACTCTACCTTATATATAAAGACCTTCATAATATTTTTGGCACAAAGGAAACAAGCAAAAACCTTTATTATGTGATGAAAAAACTACTTGAGATAAGAGGAAAAGTATGAATATATCTCTAAGAAATGATGTCTGGGAAGCAAATATATCCCTGTGGAAGGCAGGACTTGTATATGGCACACAGGGAAATGTAAGCGGTATAGATAGGAAGGAAGGTCTGATATATATAAAACCCAGTGGAGTTGCCTATGAGCCACGGCCATTGGGTGATGGCAACGGTGTTGTAGCCCCAGCGGAGCGCGTCCTCCGGTGATGGATAGTTCTCACCGGTTGGGCTCGAGACC
>JAMWBP010000160.1 GCA_023819365.1 Candidatus Omnitrophota bacterium | reverse complement strand
GGCAACCGGAAACGCGCCGTATAATGGTCCGACCTGTACCATTGCTAAAAGAATGACCCAAACTATTCCCATAAGACCTGACTCCCCACCAATATGTTTTTCAACCTTCTCTTTTGGAAACCAGACATCAAAAAGACCAATGAGAATGAACATCAAAGGCAAAAAGGTTATCATTTCAATAAAAAAGAGCCAGAAATTTTCACGGATAATCTTTGCAGCATTAAAATCATAAATACGAGAAATGAGAATGAACAATCCAAAAATGATTACCAGAATATATTCAGTAGCAGCGATTTTAAAAATATTTTTTTTCATAAGAATATCCCAATAACCAAGCCAATAATCAACGCACCAATAAAACTTAAGGCATTTCTGACTATGCCCACTTTTAACCCAAAATATTTTATCTCCACCGGCAGGGTTAAAACACCAACCATAAGCATTGTTGTGATAAACACAGCAATAACTTGATATGATACGCCACTTTTCAGAAGTATTGCAGCCAATGGATAGGTAATAAACATTGGAATGAGTGCAACCGAACCCAGGGCCGCTGCAATGCCTATACCAAGCACACCAGAATTTTTACCCAAAAGATTACTCAGTGTTTCTTTAGGCACGAAATACAAAAAAACACTAACCAGAATCAAAACATTAAGCATCATCGGCAATACTCCAAAAAACATCTTTAAGCCCTTTTTTATACCCATAACAGTCCTCTTCCTATCAGCAATTAAAGAAACTATCAGAGCAACAAATGTTAAAATAATAAGTATGACCATTAGTACTCCTTGTCTTTCTTTCGCATTTTCACTCCCGTAAGATACAAATTTCCCGAAAAAACGGCTATAACCTGTTATCTCTCCCTGTCAGTTTTATCCTCTTTTCATAGTGTCTTATAAAGTATATCATAAAAGGGAATACTTAATTGAGTACCAAACTTGCAGGGAAGAAAGATAGATGGTAAATTAAGAGGAAAATAAAAAGGAGATACTAATATGGAGATTGTCAATCCATTTGAGGCAAAGGGGAAATGGTATAAAGGAAATCTACATACACACACAAAAAACTCAGATGGAGAGTTTACACCTGAAGAGACCTGTGCAATCTATAGTAAAGCGGGCTATAATTTTCTTGCCATCACAGACCACAACAGGATAACCAGAGGAGTTAAAGCCCCTGATAATTTATTATTAATTAATGGTTGCGAAATAGATGTGCAAAATTTCCATATTGTTGGAATAGGAATGATAGAAGAATTTGAAAAAGAAGGTATGAGCCCACAACAGGTTATAGAAAGGATGAAACAGCAGGATGCCATTGCCATTCTTGCACATCCTTACTGGAGTGGACTAACATCTTTTGATATTCTACGGATAGATGGATATGAAGGGATAGAGATATATAATCAGGTCTGCCAAAGGATGGCAGGTAAAGGTTATTCAACAGTTCATCTTGACGAAGTTCTACAGGCAGGTAAAAAGACATACTGCTTTGCTGCCGATGATTGCCATATTGAAAGTGATATTGCGAATGGCTTTATAATAGTAAAAGCAATGGAACTAAAAGAAAAGGAGATAATTACATCTATAAGAAAAGGTTATTTTTATTCTTCTACAGGTGCTTTGATAAAAGATATTAATATAGAAAATAAAACAATAAAGGTGTATTGTGAACCTGCGGAAACAATTGATTTTATTGGTTATAATGCAACTGGAACAAGATTAGCCAGTGAAAAGCCCATTAAATATGGGGAATATGAAATAAAAGGAATTGAAAAATACATCAGGATAGAGATAACTGATAGATATGGAAGGAAGGCATGGACTAATCCTGTTGTCTATCTGTAAATACCCTGTTCCATACCTTAAGAAATGCTCCACCTAATAACCTCACCGCTAACTCACAAGGTATTGTGAGCAAGTCCCTATCAGGTATCTCTGGTGACACAGGCCCATCATAGCCAACCTCTGTAAGTGTATTTAAAAACAAAGGACGGTTAACAACACCTGCCTCTCCAGGCAGATCTCGGGCTTTATTTTCAGAAGATACATCCCCAACAAGCACATATACTATTTCATCCTTTGAAACCTTTTTTAATTCTCCTGTCTCTCCACCTGAAAGATGCCAGTGCCTTGCAGATAGGACAAATCCAGCATTACCTGTCTTTATCTTCCTGCATAACCTTGTAATTTCAGCAGATAGAAAATATCTGTGGTCTTCAATCCCTATACCTATTTTACACCCATAATTGGCAAGCACTTTAGCCACAGAATTAATTCGCTCTATGTAAAAGTTTAAGTTATTTTTTAATAGTTTTCCATTCTGTGTGTCTATAAAACTGATAACCCTGAACGCTTCAAGGTAAGATGCTGTTCTTGCATAGTTATCAAGGCATTCCAGTCCTTTTTCATAGGTCCTCTGGTCTGAATTCAATGAAAACGGGAGTTTCCATACCCCTGCTTTTAAGTTAAAAGAATCAAGCATACCTTTGACATAGGCAGGTGAATGTTGCCTGACAAGAGTATGTGTTTCCTGTATATCAATCTCAATACCTTCAAAACCTCCAACTGTGGCTACCCGCAATTTTTCTCTCAACCCTGTTTCTTTATCAAAAATATCTACAGGCAGAACCCTGAACATATTTTACTCCTTCAGTTTTTGTTTTATCTTTGACTTGTTCCTTTTGACTTTTTATTTATTATAGTATACTTATTCTAAAATGGAAAATACATTTCATATACAGTGGCATATAACTGATAGATGTACTCTGAGATGCCTTCATTGCTACCAAGATAGTTTCTCTTCAAAAAGTGAACTATCTATTTCCTCTCTTGAAAAAATTTTTTCAAACATAGTTACTTTCGTAGAAAGCAGAGGGCAAAAACTTGTGATTGATATAACAGGAGGGGAGCCATTTCTCTATAAAAACTGGAAGGAACTGTTATCAATAGTATATCACCACCCTACTACAAAAAGAACAGGGGTAATAACCAACGGATTTCTCTTTGATGATGAGAACATAAAGTTTCTTGAAGGGTTTAAAAATCTAACAATTAAAATTTCAGCGGAAGGTGTGAATAAAAAAACATTTGAACTATTCAGGGGTGAAGGCACTTATGAAAAGTTTATCCGGATATGTGAACGGCTAAAGACATCTCTTCCGGAAAGAGAGAAAATTCTGATGTTTACACTTACAAAAGAGAATATAGAAGAAATTTCTTATCTTTTTGATTTTATTACAGAGTATCGCTTCAGTGCATTCATCCTTGAAAGG